>JAGTQV010000051.1 GCA_018397035.1 Candidatus Bathyarchaeota archaeon
TTGATCTTCTCGAATGAGTGGGACGATGGTCGCTCAGATCGCACCCTCCAAGGCCAGAGTGGACTTGACCGATGAGATACTCTCCACCTACAGGCGTATCATCGTAGACTGGCTTGGGGTCTCGCCTGAGACGGTCCCGGACGCGCCTAGGGGAGCAGGTATGAGGTGAGATGAGTCACAGGAGGCTGAGGTACTGTAGGAAGTGAAGCCTTCTCTACATGACGCGAACCTCACCCTGTAAGCTTCAGCAGCCTCCTTGACTGTCATGATTAGCTGCAGCCGCAGGCTTGAGTTCAGGTAGCGCGAACCCGCCAAGCCCTCACCAGACTCCCAGTACAGTCTCCGGAGCAGCCTCTCATTGGAGGGGAAAGCTCGGACGAGCCTCCTGTAGCTGTCAGGCCTCGCCTTGTACGTTGAAGCTGTTATCTGTCTGACTCCAGCTTCGGATAGTTCTCTTGTGAGGAGTTGGAGTTGCTCTCTCTCGCTGTTCAGTCCGGGTATTATCGGGTCTATTCTTGCGCTGCAGGGTATCCCTGCATCACTGAGCTGCCTGATCGCTCTCAGCCTTCTGGCCGGCTCCGGCGCGGATGGTTCAAGCTTGCTGGCGAGGTCGCAGTCAAGTGTCGTGACAGTGATGCTTGCAGCAGCCGACGCTCTCCTGAGGAGGTCTACATCCCTTGTTATGAGGTCTGACTTGGTGACTACGAGGAATCTTGCGGAGTGAGCGAGCAGGAGCTTGATGGTTGATCTTGTGAGTTGGAGTCTCTCCTCTGGAGGGGTGTACGGGTCTGAGCTGCTCGCCATCATAACTGGGATGCTTCTGTCTATTCTAGACAGTTCACGTGCCAGCCTCCTGATAAGGTTCTTCTTCGGTCTCGCGTTGAACGGGTCTGGGATGTAGGAGGTTATGTAGCAGTAGAGGCAACTGTGCGAGCATCCTGTGTAGGGTGATAGGCTGTATTTCCTTGGGCAGCTACAGATCTTGCTGGCCCACGGGTCGAAAGAGGATATGAGAGTCAAGGCGGAGAGGCCCCGCACCGGAACAGCCCCATCCAAAACCCACAGGTGAATAGGATCAGGCAGGTCAGGAATATCCTTTTCTCTAATGAACCTATACTGGTAAGGCCGGTGTTGCTTAGATGTCATCCCTAGCCCCCCATGTCCCCACAGCTGAGGATGTCGTGAGGAAGATGCTTGAGCTCGCTGAGCTGAGAAGTGGGGAGCTGCTGTACGATCTCGGTTCAGGAGACGGCCGCATAATCATCATGGCCGCCAAGGAGTTTGGGGCACATGCCGTCGGCATCGAACTGAGAGAGGATCTCGTCCAGTTCACCAGAAAAAAGATTGAGGAACTCGGCCTCCTAGACAGGGTCAAAGTCATACATGGTGATCTCATGCAGGCAGACATTCATGACGCAGACGTGGTAACCCTCTACCTGACCACAACCGCTAATGAGAAGGTCGCCCCTAAACTTGAGAGAGAACTCCGACCTGGGGTCCGCATCGTCTCCTTCTGTTTCAGGATGCCTGGGTGGGAGCCTGCGAAGACGATGAACCTTGAGACTAGGACGCTTTACCTCTACACTCTCCCCCCTGTGAAGGTTAGGTGATTTGACGGATCGGATGCTGGTGTGGAAAACCAGCCGGGAGTAAGGGCCTGCGAGCCGCTCCCCAGAGACCATTTCAAGGGTTGGGGGTAGGGCTGGCCTGTGCAGCAGGATTGCCCGAGGCGGATAGAGGTCCTCATAGCCTCGCAATGCGGTTCCAGAGGAACCTACCGTTCTCCTGGATCACTGATCCATCGACCACTATCCTGCCAGGGTTCATCGTCTTGATGAAGTCCCAGTGAATGGCACTCCTGTTTCTTCCTCCACACTCCCTGTAAGCTCTTCCAATCGCCAGATGTATCGTCCCGCCGATCTTCTCGTCGAAGAGTATGTTCCGCGTGAATCTGTTGATCTTCATGTTTGTCCCGATCCCTAGCTCACCTATCCTGCGGGATCCTCTATCAGTGTCTATCATTGTCTGGAGGAGTTCCTGGTTCTTTGATGCTTTGGCTGAGGTTATCTCTCCACCGACTATCTCTAGCTCCACACCTCTCACCTCCTTGCCTGACCGTATGGCTGGCAGGTCGAAGTAGATCCTTCCCTCGACGCTCTCCTCGACCGGTGCGGTGAAGACCTCACCACCTGGCAGGTTGTGCTTGGCATCATCAGCCACGAAGACCCTTCCCTTGACAGACATGTTGAGGTCTGTCCTGTCCCCTTCGAGTCTTATCCGGTCAGCTCTATCAAGGATCCTCTTCAGCCTCATGGTCTTCACAGCCTCCCTCCTCCAGTCGAGGAGTATGGCGGAGTAGGCGAAGTCACGGTACTGGTTGAGGGAGAGCTCGGCCTCCTGAGCGTACGCCGAGGTTGGATGCTGGGTTATGCACCAGCGCTTCTTCATCCTCTCCTCCTGAATCCGTCTAAGTACCTTGGATCTGAGGCTGATCTTTGATGGGTCGATGCTCGACAGCGCTCTTGTATTCGCCTCACCCTGTACCGACACATAGACGTCTGTTGCCTTGACAAGCTGGTAGACGTGTTCCGGGAAGATCTTCAGGTACCTGCTTGGCGTGAACTGGTAGTACGCCTCAGCCGCATCTGTTGGTGAGGTGACGATTATACATGATGCGCCCAGCCTTGAGGCTTGCTTCAAGATCTCGACGGCCAGCTCTATTCCATGGTCACTGATCTGGATAAGGACATTATCCCCCTTCCTGACTCCGACGCAGTAGTTGGTGATTATCTCGGCGTGCTTGGCGACTCTTGGATCCATGGGAGGAGCCTCCTCGCCTATTCGGCTATCCTAGAATAGTTCGCTAGAAAAACCTGCCGTAGTCACTGCGGACCGACGATTTCAAATGATCAGACACCATTAGTTCCGTCAGTTCATAGTGTTGAAGGGTGAATCCTTGATCCTCAGCTCTTGGATCTTGGTTGCAGGCGTTGCTGCGGCTGTGCTTGCCCTGATCCTTCTCTCATGGGTCGGCCTGACGATCATCAGACACACCAGGTCTGGCCGCTACTGGATCGCAACGTGGATCCCGATGGGCTGGCTGATCTCACTGGCCCTTGTCGAGTCACTCGCCGTTAGCTTGGCTGGATACAAGCAGATCCTTGCGCGATACCAGCAGACCCCCCTCACCGACCTCCGGAATTTCTATATACTATGGGCCCTTGCATTCACGATGGTCATCCTAGGATTTATGCCGCAACTGAGACCTGGAAACAGGCGTGATAGGTTGAACCTGATCATGTTCAGTCTTTGCTGGGTCGGCCTCATGGTCTTCGTCAACACTTGCTGGATAGCATTCATGATCATCATCTCGCTCGCCTGACCAGTCTGAGTGTTGCGTAAGCGGCTGAGAGCGGGGTACCACAACATCTCAGATGTGCTCGGATACCTCTAGGATATCTTGACGCTGGAGACTCCTTCTCTTCCGTAGACGACATGGCTGCTGAATAGGCCTCTGAAGACTGATACTTCTCTTTGTTCATGAGCTGAGGTGTTGAGAAGGAAGAGTGAGGTTACCCTTGGGGAATCAAGAATCCGGAGAGCGTTGCGCGCCAGCCCGTACGCAGCCTGGAAATCCGTTGAGAGTGCCAGGTCAGTCAGGCTGTCATAGGTTATGCTGAGGGGGACGTTCGGGTGCCTCTCAACGATCGATGAGAGCATAACATTAGGGCTCATCTCGATCAGTTTCACTGCACTGTCGCCTTGAAGGGCCTGAGACAGTCTGCTCCCGCTCTGCGTCAGGACTATCGTCGTCTCACCGTTTGAGGCAGATTCCATTATGAAGTCCCTGACGGCCCTCTGATACGGTACAGACGGATCGAATTCGAAGAGGATCTTCCGGCCCTTGAGGATATCCCGTTCGACTCCCAGTTGCCTAGAGAACTTTCTCGGCCTCGACGCTTCAAGGCGGCGTCTCACCTCGCCAAGCAGATCCTCCTGGCTGAAGGGCTTTGTGAAGTGGCCGTCGGCACCGACGTCAGCGGTCATCTTCTTATCTACATCCCGGCCGAGGGCTGTAAACATGACGACGGGGATATGACGTGTCACAGGTTGGGACTTGATCATCTTGCATGTCTCCAGGCCGCCCCCGCCGAGCATGACTACATCGAGGAGTACCAGGTCAGGCATCACGGACCCGATCATCTGGAGAGCCTGCTCACCACTCGATGCGGCAGCAACATTGAAGCCGGCGTCTCTCAGGATCATCTCCGCAAGATCCCGGATGTCAGCCTCATCATCCACAACCATTATCGTGTCTGCCAAGATCATCCCCTCTTATTATTGACCTGCTTGGGCAGCGTGAAGGTGAACGTCGCGCCCCTACCCTCACCGGCTGACTCAACCCATATTCGGCCGCCATGCGCCTCTACCATGCCTTTGGTGATGCTTAGTCCCAGACCTGTACCCTCGGTCTGAATCGGTTTCCTGATGTAGGTGAAGGGCTCGAAGACCCTGTTGAGATCTTGACTTCTGATCCCGATCCCAGTATCGGACACCTGGACCTTCACAGCCTCCTCATCCTCTGCAGCGGATAGAATGATACGTCCACCCTCAGGAGTGAACTTGCTCGCATTACTGAGGAGGTTCGCTATCGCCTGCGCTACCCTGTTGCGGTCAGCCTCGAGGAGTATCGGCATGTTTGGAGCATCAACCTGCAGCCGTTGAAGTCTCGCCTGAATGAGTGGCTGGATCTCCTTCACACATTGATCTATGACCTCTCTCAAGTCGAGGGATTCAAGGTTAAGCTCCAGCCTCCCAGCTTGGAGTCGACGAAGATCAAGCAGCTCATTCGTGAGGCTGACCAGCCTATCTGTGTTCCGCTTCACGACGGCTAGGCTTGACTCGACCTTCTCAGGGATCGGGCCATGTCTACCTTCGAGGACATACTCGAGGTAGCCCTTGATGGAGGCTAGGGGTGTCCGGAGCTCGTGTGTGATGGTCGAGATGAACTGTTCCTTCATCTCGTCCAATTGTCTGCGCTCAGTGATATCAACCCAGTGGGAGAGGTAATGCTTCTCCCCTTCGATCTCGACTAGAACACCGAACACCTCAACCCAGAAAAGTTCACCATTCCTTCTGCGGAAACGCATCTCATAACGGGCCTTCTCCTGCTTGAGAGTGAACATGAGCTTCTCACGATTCCTCTCAAAATCCTCCTCCAGCCACCAAGGATACGGAGGCCTGAGCCCGATGACTTCTGATGGAGTGTATCCAGTCATCTTCTCGAATGCAGGGTTCACATACCGCACAGTGGAGTCCGGCCCAACGACTAGTATAGGGTATGCTGAGTTCTCCAGCAGGCTGGACCTGAATCTCTCACTCCTGCGAAGCCTCTCCTCGATCTGCTTGATCTCTGTCATGTCTCTTGTTATGCCGATTAGGTAGTTCACCTTGCCTGAAGGATCCTTCACCGGCGCCTTTATGGTGTAGATTATGCGGGTCTTCCCATAAGCACCTCTGACTGGGAAGTCTGGTACATGTACCACCGTTCCCTTCTCTATGACCTCTCTGTCCTGCTGAGTGAGGATATCAGCCTCTTCCCTAGGGTAGAATGCGTATACAGTCTGGCCGATTATCTCTTCCCTGGATTTGCCCAGGAGCTTGCAGTACGCCTCGTTAGCGAAGAGATACTTGAATTCTCGATCTTTGATGTATATGGGGTCAGGGGTGCTCTCCATCGTCGCCTCCAGGAACCGTCTGGAACTCTCAAGCTCCCTGGTTCTCTGTTCAACCAGCTCCTCTAGCCGTCCAGTGTAGCGTCGCAGCTCGGTCTCCAGCCTTCTCTGTTCGGTGATGTCCCGGATGCTGATCACTCTCCCGGCAGTCTCACTGCCTATCCTGTGAGGCCTCGAGTACCTCTCGAACACCTTCCCGTTCCTGTACTCGAAGACGTCGACGCTCTCCATGTCAGGGTTAGCGAATAGTTCTCTGGTCCTCTTCTCGAAGGTCTTGAAGTCCTTTACCTGTTTGCTGAGATACTTCATCACCTTGCGGTCGTCTCTGGAGGTCAAGATCGACTCAGGAATGTTGAGCAGCTCAGCGAATCTCTTATTGTAGACGATGATCCTCGCATCATGGTCGACTACCAGGATGCCGTCTGCGGTTGACTCAAGCGTCCCAGTCAGGACTGAGGCGTATTCTCTGATCCGCTCTTCCGCCCTTTTCTGTTCAGTAACATCGGTCCAGTTTGATATGTAGTACTTGAGCCCGCCCTTACCGGTTATCGTTATGCCTCTGATCTCGACCCAGAAGCGTTCTCCATTCTTTCTTCGAAAAGCCGCCTCGATCTTGTGGAGTTCACCGGACATGCTGAGCTTCAAGTCCATAAGGAGCTTCTCGACCTGTTCTTGAGGCCACCAGGGGTAGGGCGCCTTTCTCCCTATGAGTTCTGATGAGGAGTAGCCTGTCAACCTTTCCAAGGCGGGGTTCGAGTAGAGTATCGAGGTGTCGGGGTTGATGACCAGCAGTGGATTAGGGGCGTTTTGTAGGATGCTGGAGCTGAACCTCCTGCTCTCCTCTAACTGCCTCTCCATCCTCTTTTGTTCTGTGATGTCTCTGCTGACACCTACGATGTGCGTCATCAATCCTGAGGCGTCCCTTATAGGTGCCCTCCTGGTATGTAGCGTATGGACAAAACCCATCAGGTCTGTGGCAGCTTCCTCAGGCACGTCCACTATGATGCCCCGGCTGAATACTTCACGGTCCTTCTCCCTGAAGAAGTCAGCCTCCTTCTTAGAGAAATGATCGTTGTCAGTGGTGTGAAGGATCTCATCTCTAGGTTTACCTACAAATCGGCAGTAGGAATCATTCACCAAGACGTACCTGAGGTCTCTGTCCTTGATGAAGACCATGTCTGGAAGATTGTTGATGATAGTTGCCAGGAACTGGCTGAGCCTTCTCAGCTTGAGCGTTGACCTCCTCTCCTCGGTGACATCCCGTAGAACAGCCACTGAACCCTTAAACTCACATTCTGTCAGTACAGGTGATACTTTGGCTGAGAACCACCTGGTTCCACCGCGCGCCCGAATCCAACAATCAACCGTTGCCGTCTTCCCATCCATGTTCTCCCTGAACGCCTCAGCGAAACTCTTGACTAACTGAGGCGGCAATACCTCTGAATACTTTCTCCCGATCCCCTTCGAGGAGAGGAGGTCCCCCCCTCCTTTTGGGGAGTGGTGGAAGGTGACCTTGCCGTTCTTGTCGAAGGCGAGTACATGGTCCTGCATGGAGCCTAGTATAGCGTTCAGCCTCCCTTCAGACTCCCTCAGAGCCAGCTCTGCCTCCACCAGGTCTGTAACATCACTTACGATAGCCTGGAATCCTGCCAGCATCCCTCTCCTTTTGAACAGAGACGGCGAGGAGTACATGTGAATGTAGTGTCCGTCCCTGTGGACCGCCCTGAAATTCAGTCTGGGCCTCCGCCTCGGATGCCTCCAAGCGTCTAAGAACTTGCGGACTATCCAATTCCTATCTTCTGGATGCAGAAAGTCAGCGAAGGGTTTCCCAATCAGCTCCTCCTGATCGTAGCCGAGAATCCTGCAGAGCGCCTTATTGACGAAGGTGAATCGGCCTCTCAGGTCAACAGTCGCTATCCCTTCAGAAGCATTCTCAACAAGGCTGCGATACTTGGCTTCAGTTACGGCAAGCTTCTCCTCCAGTTTCTCGACCTGAACAGTCTTGCTTGCCATCCAAATCGCCTATGGACCAGTGTCCGGAATTATTTCCTGATGTTCCTTTTGTCTTTTGCTGGGGGATCCGCTCCACTGGAAATGGACCTTCTGTTTCAAACTCTAGACTATTCCTGTGCTCGCTACTCCTTATGACTTTGAGGGTAAACCCTCAAACGGCTGCCTTGGGGGCTACTAGGACAGCTCAGATTGCAGTGAGCTAAGTGGCCGCACCTGTCTATCGAGGCGAAATCGGCTATGACCTTTCAGGTATATGAGGGAGGAGAACGGAGAGGGTTACAGGTTTTCTGCTCAGTCACGATCCCTATTCTTCGCATCGGATGTGCCTCATCAGGCTACCGTGTAGCCAGGGTTCATCGCCTTCTAGCTTTGTCCTTCTCAGTCCTCTCCTTCAAGCTGGAACGCCATATGACTAGACCGGAGAGGAGAACCACCACTGCAAGCGTGACCAAGACTGTTGTCGTTGGGGAGCTGTAGGGTGTTGCCGTTGTTGGTTGAGACGTCGCTCTATTCGCCGCTTCCGTAGGGGTTGTGGATGATGTTTCACTCTCAGACGGTTCAGGTGAAGGCAGAATAATCTTTCTGGCTCCTTCACGCGGCTCAGTATCCACCTGCACGACCTGCTTGTTCCGTTCAACAGCCGTCTGGGCGCTGGCGTAGAAGGCGTACCTTCCCCCTAGGTCGCTGAGAGCAAGACCTGTTATCTTGAGCGTTGACCCCTGTATGGAGTACTTGAGAGGTTTCACCTGTCCTGAAAGCTGATCGACATAGTAGACACCCTGCTTCTCCTGGTAGTACCCTAGGATTATGCTGCCGAATGTCCTATTCTCCTCATATGCGTGCAGGCTGATCGCGTAGCTGTACTTGTCCACGAACCTCCCATCGATCACATACAGGATCGTGAGTGACTCGTCGTTCAGCTCGAAGCTCACCTGTAAGATGTCAGCGTCAGGGTCGCTGACATTCCCCCTCTCCCCCATCATAATCGTCTCTTCCAAGCAGTAGGTTGGGCCTGCGACTGCAAACCAGAGTAGCAGACACACGCTGAGGCTGGCGAGGCGGCTCAAGATGTCTCTCATCGCACTCACAACTGCAAACTGTGAATTTAAGGTTGACCGGGCAGACCCTATCCCAGCCGACACCCCCCCTAGGGGGTGGGGGGGTCCCCCGGCAATATTTGCAGGCGTGGACCCACGCGTATGAGCTGCTCCTCTATCGACGCTCATGCATCCTACGGCTCGGGGGGTTACCATATCTGCGTGCACTGCAGCACTGCTTGAGGGCCGGTTCATCCAGCAGAGCGTCAGGCTCTCTTCTCTCTCTGTCGTTTACTGCGAAGATCCTGGTTCTCCTCGTAGAGCCGCTTCATCTCGGATTCAGTGTACGGTATTTTGCTCTTCTTCTGCTTCTGGATGAAGTCCTCCAGCAGCTGGAGGAACGTGCATGAAGGCCTAGACTTCTCAAGTCTACTGAGCCTTGTGATGATGCTGTGCTCGGACCTGAATATGTGGGCGATCATCTCTGGCGAGTAGCTGAGGTGATGACGCTGAACGACCCTGTAGCCCGTCCTCTTCCTCACAGGTCAACAACACCTCAGCGGCCTGAGTACTTCTACGCCTTTTGGGATCTCCAGATCACGAGTGTAGCGGTGCTTAATCAATCTATTATCTTCCTAGATTCTTCAAGGTAAATCCGGTTCGACTCTATCGAGTGGCGGAGGATGCTGACGACACCCTATCCCTATCTCCGGAATGTTGAAGAAGTTTAGGGTTGAGGTGATGGAAAAGGAGACCTCAAGGATCGTCGACTCTAATGTGGAGTGGTCTCTCGAGATACGACTCTGGAACAGGCTACTACCCCTCCTCGACGTAGATATCCATCACCCTCCAAGATGCTATGGTGCTGAACAAGCCCATCCCGGTCAATACAAACTACTACAGACCCCCCTGCTGGAGAGTGCTTTGCCAAATCGGCTCCACATAGGATCCTCAGGGAGAGAAGAGCGTTTGTTAAGACTGGAAGGTAAGTGTCTGGGTCTGAAGTACTCGTCCACCAGAAAGAGCGTTTGCTACGTCCGTCTTCCTGCGGCTTCACATGCCTGCCCTTGACAGTACTTGCATATCCAATAGTCTGGGGAGAAGTGGTCGAGATCGCTGCTCTCATGCATGCAGACATCACACTGCACGTGTTCACGCTCCTTCTGCATGTACGCCTCTGTCATTAGACTATGATCAGCCTCCTCAGTTTCGTCGAGCGACCCGTATTAGGACGATTCAGATCTTCAGGCTTGTTAAGGTTGATCGAATCAGGTAGTATTCTAGCAGTAGCACTACCGAGAGTAGGTGGATCTATGAAGCTACCACTCGCTGCCGAAGATACGCGATCACAGAAGCAGCGGTGAAGTGAATGCGGAAGTTTCTCTCAAGAATGCGCCGAGGCTGCGCCCAGCTACCTCTTCTTCAGACTTGGAGACCCCGCCTTCTTTCTTAGGTTTTTGATTCTATTCGCGACAGCTGGAGACCCCGCCTTCTTTCTTAGGTTTTTGATTCTATGATTATGGGAGGTCTGCATATGATAGATGGCTAGAGCAGCGGCTGCTGTCGCGAATAGACCGAGCATAAGCCAGTTGCTTGACTTCTTTGCCTTCTCATCACCTGTTGCAGGCCCAGCTTTGGAGGGTGCTCGAGGTTGGTCTGGTTCAAGCTCAGCCAGTCGCCTAGCTAGGTCTATCATCCGCTGTCTATGCTTCGCTTCAGCTTCCCCAAGGATCTGGTCTCGAACTTCTTTTGTGATCTCGCCCTTCCGGAGTGCTTCGTCAAGCCTCCGCCTTATCTCTTCCAGCTTACTCAGCTTCATCCACCCTCAGTAGAGGAACTACCCCCATGTGACATCGATGAAAACCTCAGGCTCATACACCTTTACTGGATGTTGCCTTCGCTCTCTCGCCGCCTGAGATGCACTGGATCGATAGCTGTGGTGTGCAATAAACGTATTTGCAGGTGAATCTCCATAAACTCTACGCATGTGCAAGGAGAATCAAGGGCATCAGGGTTAGATCATAGGACTGAGTTGTTCTGGTCACCACCGAGGACCTGCTCATCACTTCGACTCTCCTCATGCTCCAGTGAACAGTTATCTAGGTTTGGCTTCTGGAGTGGAGTCTGAAATACCCTGAGCTGAAGCTCAGGGGGTCAATGCCGGTTACGCTATGTATTCGGTGATGGGCCTCTGTTTGGATTGTAGATAGATATCATGGTCCACGGCTTTCCAATGCTTCCTCTGGCTATGTTCTAAGTAATACTTGATGGCCTCGTTTGTGGTGGCGCCGACGGAGCGGTAGAAGTAGCCGGCCGTCCAGAAAGCGTCACCCCAGAGCTTGGCTTTGACTCTGTTCCAGCATTTCTCCCGGAGTCTCCGTGAACTGGCACCCTTCAGAAGGCGAGCCAGCTCCGAGACGGCCAGGTTCTTGCATGCGCCCACGAATATGTGGGCATGGTCCGGACCGAACTCGACGGCGTGGACCGCAAAACCGTATCTGGCCGCTGTCTCGCGGAAGCTCTCCTCGCAGGCCTTCTTCACCTCGCCGTCGCGGAAGACGT
>JAGTQV010000053.1 GCA_018397035.1 Candidatus Bathyarchaeota archaeon
AATGGGGGAAGATATGATTGAGGGGGCTCTACGCACTCCTGATCAGTGTAGATAGGAAGGCAACCGTTGCAGTGGGCGGCTTGGGCGACGTCAGGCTGAGACGTGGAGTACACGTCTACTTGGGATCCGGGCGGGGAACCGGTTCAGCATCGATCGAGGGCAGGTTGACCAGACACTTCAGGCATGGGAAAAGGAGGCATTGGCATATCGACTACCTCCTGAGTAACCGGTACTGCAAGCCTGAACTGGCCTTCTTCTCATATGCTAGAGGACGTCTAGAGTGTAGGCTGGCAGCAGAGATATCCCGGGATCCCAGAGCAGGCATCGTCTATCGAGGATTCGGTTCCTCTGACTGTTCTTGCAGTGGACACTTGATACTCCTCGGCTTTGAGAGGGCGGCGGCTGAGCTTCTGGTCTATGAGAAATTCATAGGTCTCGGTCTTGAGCCTTGGAGGTGGCCTGGGTGACCGCTATATCGGCTTAGCCTCCTCCCATCTCTTCCGGAAAGCATCCTTGAATATCCTTATCAAGCCCGGGTTCTCCGTGTAGTTCGGCCTGTAGTGTATCGGCCTCTCAACCCCACTCTTCCTGGTCGCCCATATGACGAAGATGAGTGATCTATCATCAACCAGCGTCCCCCTCACCGGATACCATTCCTCCGTGCAGTGTCGGACTTCAGCGCCGAGCCTCTGCAGTTCCCTCGCCCTCCTGGTGGTGAAGCTGTCCTTAACCAGCATCAGGATCTCCGCCTTCACCCCTCTACTCACAGCATCAGCTATCTCCCTCCGGACGCTATCGTACCAGTCGAACCTCTCAGCGAATATGCAGAGGTACTTCTCTGCATTAGCGACCATCTCGATCGTTCGACTCTCCATCGAGGGCAGATCCTTTATCGGGCTTATCATCTCCTCAGGCCTCAGACCCGTCCTCTTCTCCCAGTAGTAAGGGTCGAGCGAGAGCTCCAGGTACCGGATCGCCTCCTGAACCCTCCTCAACTCATTGTCGAGGCTGCTCTTCTTTTCACGGAGCATACTGGCGAGGAAGTCACGTGGGGGATTCGCCTCGACCCTGTTGCTGTTCAGTAAGATGCAGCCTTTCTCGTTCAGACCCTTCACAGCCACCTCAGCCTCTTGAGGGGTTAGTCCTGAACGTGTAAGGATGTTATCGATGCTCTCCCCTCTCGGCTTCTCGAGGAGGCTGAGGTATATCCTGCACTCATTATCCGTCATGCCCAGTATGCGGAGCAGCTCTATATTCTTAGCCAACTCTCTCAGTTGGGGGGGCGTATCCGTCATCGCCAAGACGTTCAAGCCGTCCAGAATATGCCAGCCAGCTTTTCCCTTGTCTCCTGACGCTGCCCTACAGCAGCTTCCTTATCTTCTCCTCAATAGTCTTCCTCGGGACGACGCCTACAAGACGATCGACCAGTCTCCCGTCCTTTATGAACAGGAGGGTCGGTATACTCATCACTCCATACATCTGCGCGATCTTCGGGTTGTCGTCGACGTTGACTTTCCCGAAGGCCACCCTTCCATGGTAGGTTCTGGCAAGGTCATCGACCAGTGGTGCTAGGGCCCTGCATGGCCCACACCAAGGGGCCCAGCAGTCCACGATCAGGATCGGATTCTCGGTGAGCGCCCTCCCGAAATCTGCATCTGTCAGGGTTGCGGGATCTGATCTCTCTGAGCTTCCCTCACTCATCCAGGTCGACCTCCCAGTAGTTCTGCACCCCTATTTATTAAAGACATTTCCAGTTGTCTCAGGCTCCTCCGGATGGATTTCTACGCGCGGCCTTGGCTGCTCTCACCAAGCCGATGGGGCCGGTCATCATCATATCCCCTCCAGGAGCTGCGAAGTAAGCATCGATTCGACCCTTAAGCTTGGCTCTGTACGGCCCTGTCACAGCCACCACATCGATCTTAGGAATATCCCTCCCTCCATGCATGTAGAAGGCCCCGTGGCCCCCATCCTCGAATACAGCTTCACCGTCAACCATGCCCTTCATGAAGGCCTGCAGCAGAGACTCAAGTCTCGCCGCTTTCAGGATGCTTGTGTGATGCTCGAGCACTGCAAGAACCTTCCTTCTCGAAGTGATCGCTGCTGTGACATGTTCGTTTCCAACATTGACCAGCAGGGCGGTTCTCGCCCCCTTGACTTTCGGATCCTCAAGACAGCCCAAGATCGCTGCCGCCGACGTATCCATCACAAATACTGAGGTGCCGGGCAGCTGGGATCTCGCTGCTTCCGCCGCTGACCTCATCCTGACGAATCGCTCTGGAATCTCATGGTCGATGTAGAGTAGGTTCTCCAGCCTTGAGCTATCCATGAGTCTCTTCATCATAGTGTTCATTCTGAATCTTCTGTTGCTGAATTCGCCTTCAGGGATCCCGTGGTCCTGAACTGCAACCGCTACAGCCGTCAAGTCTGAGAGATCTTCCTCAAACTCTTCAAGGAAGGTCTGGAGTCTACTGATATTCACTTCTTGAATGGTGAAGGTCTCACCCTTGAAGTTTGGCGGAGGATCGTCCGGAACGACCTGGAAACCCATATTCCTCACCTCATCCAGCCTGTTTCTGATAGAATAAGCCGCGGCTTCAGTCATGAAGACCCTGAATCCTCTCTCCAAGTGTCTCTTGAGAGCCTTCGCGAACTCCCCTCCCCCTATCGTATCTCCTTTGATGAATAGATCCATATGGAGCTTCGTTGAGCAGCCGACCTTTCTGGAATAGACCAGTGAAGGACTAGGCAGAACCATCTTGACACAGTTCTCAATAGTCTTTGAGTCGTCATAGAGGAGGATGTCCTCTGTGCCGGAGCCTATGTCTAGAGCCAGGATGCGCATACTCTTCAACCTCAGACCAGACAGAGGATAGTACAGTTTAGGCTATTTGTCTCTCATAATAGGATAGTCTTACACATTTGCCTCGTGAAAGATTAATATCACTGATAGATACCAATTGGTCTAAAGCATCTGGTGGGTCAACTATAGACGCTAATATACAGCCGCTCGAGAAACTGAAGAAGGAGATCGCGAAGTCATACGACTCCAACCCTCTAGGTTGGAGTATACATGTTGGAAGAGACAGGCGCAACTTCAGCCAGATCCTTGTCTCTCACGGCTCTCAACTCTGGATACTGAAGGAGGAATGGATCAACCCCTACAAGTCTGTAGGATTCGGAGCCAGGCTGGAGTGTGGCGGCGAGTCTCTGCGGGTCCCTGGCACAGAGGAATTCGGTCTGAGGCCTCTCGCCCCCAAGCAGATGAGGGAGCTTGCCGACTTGATGAGCAGGAATGAGGATCCGAGAGATCTCCTGCTCCGCGTGATGAGGTCTAGTCCCATCGCCTCACATGACGTCAGGAGCCCCCTAGTACTTCAAGGCCCCATCATAGCATCCCAGAATCCTCTCAGCCTACTCTCTGAGAAGCATCAGGAACTCGACCTCTGCCTGAGAGAGAAACTGGAGAGGCTCCTACTGAGAAAACACCCCCAGACAGTCATCCCCTATCTCTGAGAAGATTTAAGTAGAGTCTCCGGAGTCTTCCAGCCAAAGATCGCTATATCTGATGGTTAGGCGGTTTTGATGGTTCCGAGAAGCCTCCAAGTTAGTATGGCTGCTCTTAACGCTGCGATGTACGCTGTCCTCGGCTACATGACCTTCCTTGGCATATTCGCACCTATAGTTGGGGTTGTGCGTTTCTGGGGCATAGCCGTAGTGGTTCCAGCGGTCTTCGCGTTCCTGTTTGGAGGATTAGTCGGCGGAGTCGGTGCTGCCTTAGGAATATTCATCAGCGACATGGTGATCCATGGCAACGCGCTCCTGAGCCTGACTGTTGGTGTACCAGCGAACTTCGTAATGTTCTACATCATCGGAAGTCTTGGAAAAGTGGGAAAAAGATCTGCAGCCATGAACGTAGGCCTAGCTTCCGGATGCCTCATAATAGCCATCATCTTCCTTACGCGGTGGGTGATGGGCGCTGAATTCACCCAGGAGGCTGCAGCCATTCTCGTCGGCTTCACGCTTGCAAGCATAGCCCTGACAATCGTCCTCGTCAGGCTCTGGACTGAATGGGGAGGATTCGCATTAGCTTCGATAATTGGAAACGCGGCAGGAAGCGGAATAGTCGGCCTAGGCGTATGGGCCTTCAGCCAATTCTTTATTCTACCACTGAACTATGGTCATCAGCTACCGTTCACCGCAGCCATGATCTGGTTCGCCTGGACCTTCACAAACCAGATGCCTTTCCTGCTGGCCTTCGCCCCCCCAATTCTTAAAGCATGCTACAGAGCCTTCCCATCACTCGTTCAGAAAAGCCCGTAAAGCATTATAGAAGGCCCATCAAGATGTTATCGAGAAAGCGGGGATTGCCAAGCCAGGTCAAAGAACACGGATGAACCGATGTTTGGAAGCGCAGGACTGAGGTTGTGCGCAAGGCTTCTCGTCCTTGCCTGCACCGCAGACCTCCTGTCCCGTAGGGGTTCGTGGGTTCGAATCCCACTCCCCGCACCATTTTACTGGTAAATATAAATAGACCTTCCTACATAGTTTCTGTAGGTTTTCATGGGTAAGACGGGTTCCATTAAGCAGCGGTCAATCTATGTCTATTTGCCATCTGTGGAGATGGCGGAGGACTGGAAGGCCAGAGCCAAGAAGGGTAACGTGTCGATCTCGCACTTCGTTATTGAGCATGTGGCTAACTCCCTACGACAGGAGGAGGGTGAGGAAGACTACAAGCCGCGTGCAGCATTGATTCAGCAACTGAGAGAAAAGGACGAGACCATTGAGAAACTGGCAAGGGATAATGAGATCCTTAGGCTTGCTCTGGAGCGGGTAGAGAATGAGCTACGCCGCCACAGAGCCGAACCATTTCTAGATGAGGACTTCAAAGGCATCCGAGGATATGATAGACGGCTTGTTGAACTGCTGAAGAAAGGCGACAGAATCGACTCCGACCACCTGCTTCGCCTCCTGAAGATCGATCCCCGCGATACGCCTCTAGTCAAGGCTGTAGCCAAGCAATTGGAGAATCTGGAGGCCTACGGCGTTGTGGAGAAGACAAGAAGGGGATGGAGATGGAAAGGGTAGTCCATCAACAAGCCCTGATCCAGCCTCCTAGCGCACAACAAATTCTAGAACTCTTCATTCAAGACTGTCAAGACCGACAGTTAACACCAGAGACTACGCGTCGCTACCGATCCAGCATCAAACAATATCTAGTCTGGCTAGGTCAACGGAATATCTCGATTGTTAAAGCAGACAAACATGTACTGCATGACTATATTCGTTTCAGGTACTCTCAGCGGGTAAACCAGGCGACCCTTGAGCAAGACCTATCAGCCATAGGCGGGCTGTACGAATTCCTAGTCTTTGAAGACTATATGGAGAGGAACCCTGTGCCAGGCGTAAGGAAGCGATATCTCCGACGATACAAAAAGGAGAGCGCAGCAGACAACGAATCACCGCGGAAACTCCTGACAGTTGAAGAGATGAGCCTCCTCATCAACTCTGTCATAGACACACGTGATAAAGCCATCCTAGCAGTACTGGCAAAAACAGGCGTAAGGCGTGGAGAGCTGATCGCTATGGACGTTAACGACATAGACTGGACCATGCAATCGATCACGATAAAGCGAAATCGATTCAAGAAACGGAGCGGAAGAGTCGTCTACTTTGACGACGAAACTGCACGGCTACTGAAACGCTGGGTAAGTCAGCGCGAAAAGATCAATCCTGAAACTGCAGCACTCTTCATCGGTGAACATGGTCTCAGACTGAATAGAAACGGCATATACTCAATGGTCGCCAAGTACGCGCAACGAGTAGGCCTGCATAATCCAAAGTCCCCAAAGCCTGAAGATCACGTGTCCCCTCACTGCTTCAGGCACTGGTTCACCACTCACCTACGCCGTGCAGGCATGGACAGAGAATTCATCAAGGTACTAAGAGGAGACCGCCGCCGAGAAGCCATAGACATCTACGATCGAATAGACCATGAAGAGCTCCGACGCGCCTATCTCGCCTTTATCCCTCAACTAGGCCTATAACGGTAGTTCATTTCAAACGCTCTTACAAACGAATACTTAGAGAGTTACAGCTCGAATTTGAGTGATCTCACCGAGGTATGCACACACAATTCGTATACTGTTTGCTAAGCTCGCAGAAGAGTCATAATTATGGCGTTAGAGAGCTTAGGCCTGCTTTCTTATCTTTGAGTTCAGCAAGTTTTGTTTTCAGCTTACTCTTGTCCTTTCCATATTGCTCTTCAGAAACGTCTCCAACAATCTTCTTGGCTTCTAACAGTTCAAGTTCTTTCTTGACTCTAGTCTCTTCTGTCGAAAGAGACTCAAGTTCAGCCTTGATCTTTGCTTCCAAGAGACTACGCAGGCTTTCAAGCCTTGAGATCTCCTTCTTATAATCTACTTTAAGCGTGTTGTACGCATCCTCTGACACAATTCCTCCGGTGTATGAGTTCGTGAGCTTAGTGAGTTTCTGCTTAATAGAGGTCAGTTCTGTTGTCAGTTTCTGATAATCTGAAATTTGAGAAGGCATTTCCAGCTTAGGTCTCAGAATCGGTACAGGTGTCACGGCAAGAGATACTTCAGCTCTTGAGACTCCCCTTCCACGCAAGACTATAGCTCCTACAACGACTATAATGATAATACCAAACAATGCTATGGGAAATAGATTCTTTTCTATCATAGTTTGAACGGAAGGTGCTGGAGTGGTAGCTTGAGGTGCTGTAGTTGGCGGCGCCTGTTCACCAGGATAAAGAGTCTGGCAGCGAGTTTGTGAAGCTGACAGATATTATTGATTGGCCGTTTAACCCACGCAAAACTTTTGATGATGAGAAGCTGAACGAGCTTGCCGACGCTATAAGGCTTTGCCCTGCAGGGCTCCTCAACCCCATAATAGTTCGGCCTCACCCAAATGTTAAAGGTAAATTTCAGGGCGTACGGGGACAGAGACGGTGGCTTGCTCACCAGCGTTTAGGACTTAAGGAGATCAGAGCCTCAATAAGAGATCTTAACGACGACGAATGCTGGGTTGTCGC
This sequence comes from Candidatus Bathyarchaeota archaeon, assembly GCA_018397035.1. Lineage (GTDB taxonomy): Archaea > Thermoproteota > Bathyarchaeia > 40CM-2-53-6 > RBG-13-38-9 > JAGTQV01. The sequence goes on from JAGTQV010000053.1 coordinate 7,052, forward strand.
TATTCAGGATAACCTGAAGCCGAAGGCTGGAGAAGTCTCATCAGCTTGGAGCGGGGAACCTGTAACACCGATGGAGCTTGCCTGTGCGATTAAGGCTTGGCAAACCTAGAATCCCAAGCTGAGTAAACGCAAAATTGCTGAGCTTCTGGGAGTAAGCCACACCTGGGTTTTATACCATTTTGGCCTGCTTGAACCGATTGACCCAGAAGTTAAAGCTGCACTCAATGAGAAAAACCCTGAGAAAAGACTGCCAGTCAGAACCGCTAAAGAAATATTGAAGCTGCCTATGGAGGACGGGCATGGCGGCCGCCCGCAACTTAAGCTTTTCAGGAAGGTTAGGGATGAAGGCTTATCAGAAGCGCAGACAGCCAAATTAGTTAAACTTATTCAGAAAGCTGAAACCCCGCAGATGCGTGAGGAACTGCTGGAGAAAGATTTCAGGGAGATTGAACGGACATTTGAGCAGTCTCAAGAGTTTGACGTTGGTGTCTACATCTGCGACAGCTGTGGCGCAAAGCTTAAGATCATCTGGGCTGAACGTGGCGTTGAGGGGGCTTCACCCGCCATTGACAATTAACTGTAAATTAGCAGCTTGTTTAGGAACTCCTTTTAACGACAAAATGCTATGGAAACTAGTTTCCATACAAAAACAAGTCAAAATACCGTGTAACTAATGCGGCAAATTTACAATCGAGTGATATGCGGCTTTCGTGTGAAACAGGCAGCTCTGTGCTAGAGCTACTTCATTATCCTTCCAGACGGTTGATTTACTAGCAGGCAGAAGAGCGATAGCCCTTCTCCACTATCCAGTCATGCGTTCCAATAGCAGGATTCGAAGGGTTTATGGAGTAGCCGCCGTTACTCCAGCCTTCAACAGTTGAGACTGGGAACAGTAAGCCTGAAAACAGGAGAACCGCCGTCACGAAGACTTTGTATATGCCATGATGGATGAAACCATACGAAAAATGACTCTTGGACTTGCAGTGTGATGCAGTGCATCAATGTATTTATGTACAGTGATGCAGGAAGTAGTTAAATTAAGTAAAGTAAGAGAGAGGCGAAAATGAGGGGGCGCGAGTACATTTTCGGCGAGACTTTGCATTTTTCAGGACTTCGCGAAGATTCAAAAATTCTGAAATCAAACTTTTCAGGCTAAAAGACCATGATTATGAATGTATTTGGATAATGACTCTTGGTGTAGAGTCCGAGAGTCATTCTTGGGAAAGATATGTACGCCCCTATATGTAGTTTAAAGACTTCCTAATCATCAGAGTTGGGGTTTTGGACCTTGATCTGGGCATGAGAAGGGCATGTGAAGGCATAACCCAGCATGATCACAAGGCATGATCTTCAAAATCATAGGCATGAGGGGGTATGATCATGGGCATGATCGAGTGTGATCATGCCTATGAGGAAACCATGATCATGGACATGATGAAAGTTTACATATGAAAAGTGGCATGTACGATCATGCTCACGTATGAGCATGATCGTACATCACACTATCAATTTCTTTTGACTTCGGGCTGTCGCAGGTCAACCAAGAGCCGAATAGTTACCAGAACCCAGTACGATCATACTGGAAAATCGTGAAAAAATTTCACTTTATTTCAGACTGGAAACTCGGTTTCCACTCGGGACAGGTTCATGACGTCGGACCTCATTCATAGTCTAAAATTGCCATATGAAGGAACTATCTTATTTCTGGCATGTAGCAGGTCTATTTTCTGGCAGAAATTGTCAAAATAGACCAAATTCCAAGCGCTTCTGCTGTCAGGACAGAGAAGTTGGAGGAACTAGGCTGTGCCATTTGCAGCTGTGAAAGCCTGAGCCTCTTTCAACACTATTTTTTCAGTGTGAGTAATGTGTCTAGGCGGAGTTTGGACCTATGCGCTGAGTATGTGAGGGCGGCGACCGCAAGCTCCATGCAAGAGCGAACCATCAACCCCAAGAGGATAATAAGAAGTCCCAGAGTGAGAGACAAGTACCTCGATCCAGCCTGCACATGCTGCTCTCAAGCTCCTAGAGATCCCTTTTCTGCAGACAAAATCTCGATATGTAACTATACCGAAGCACGAACGAAGGGGGGTTCTACTAACCACGCTAAGAAAGTGGGATGGTCGATCAAGCAGCAATCTACAGAATCTTTGGTTCATGAACTTGATGAGCAGCGACTCGAATCAGATGGCAAAGGCTCTCTTGATACATCAATACGATATTTGGAAGATTGGGAGGAAGCCACAGGCATTTTACAGGCTGTCGATACTTTTGAAAATTCTTTGGTCGTCACTGTAGAATCAATGAAGCTCGCTGTCAACTTTACATCTGTTTCAGAATTAGAGTCAGCGAAGGGGCTACTTGCTCAGTACATTGGCAGGAAAGTGGCCATAATTCACCTTCGAGATTCAGCGATATCCTTGCGTGTCCGTCTGATTGCGCCGCTCCAGCGAGAGAGGAGATGAGACAGCATATGACGAAGTCTCCATCTCTTCGCGAAACAAGAGCTCTTGATCTTACGCTTATGCTTCCAAAGTACTTGCAGCCACTAGCTTTGCCTCCATGCAGACCCAACCTAAGCATATCTCTGGAGCCTGAAGGCTGGTACTTTTCTTTCCATGAGAGTAGGATTGGACCATATGAGACTATCTCTGAAGTCAATCCAGCGGATGTTGGCAGGTTTCTGGGAGTTCCAACAAAGGAAGTCTTGAAACAAATACTCATGGCACATAGTCGCTACCATCTTCCTTTGACGAATACCGAACATCTGTCAAATCTTCTGATTAAGAGTGATGATGGGAAAGAACGTTTCACCATACAAGCCACCATAGGTTCTGAAGTGAATCCATGTGGTTTCATAGTCCTCGAGAATAATGAATGGATTGCTGCTGAGACCACTTATCTGTACGGAGAGCTTGAGAGAGAAAAGAAGGGAGAGATTGAGAAGAGCGAAGGTCTACAACCAATCATGATATACAGTCTGAATGGTCAGCGTAACCTAAAACTCCTGAAGGATTCGATCTTCAAGATTGGACAACGCGCACTAAGACCGAAATCAACCGTTCTCGGGACTACTGGCCTCAACACGTTAATGATTCTGTCAGCGGTCCAGAGATTCTTAAGGGGGGAACATATTTCTCCCAACGAATGGTTTAGACAGATCTTATCAGGACTGAGACGATTCTGCAATCTTGATTTTGATACCCGACTCTATGATGTAGTGCCATGCATAGTAATGTCAAGCTATTTCTATGATCTCTTCGGAGTGTTTCCAATTATAACAATCTTTGGACCATATGAAAGTGGTAAAGGCCGTCTCCTTCAATGCATTACACTCATGGGACACCGCGGAATGCTTGAGGTGGATCCAACTAACGCCTCCCTCTTCCGAAGCATAGAAGCGTGGAAACCCCTTCTAGGGATAGATGAGTTTCATGAGATAAGTCACAGAATGGAAAGCCTTCTCAAAGCAGGATACAAGAAAGGGACAAGAGTTCCACGCATAGAGAAGACGAAAGCAGGAATATTCTATCTAAGCCTTTTCGATATCTTCAGCAAAATCGTAATAGCAAGCGATAAACTTCCACCTTCAAACATCCTCCAGAAAGGCATCAAGATTGTTATGCGAAAAATGCCTGACCCCAACCCTGAAAAACGCGACCCTGCCCCAGAAGACTTTGAAGAGATCAGATCACAGGGATATATGGCCCGCTTGATGTGGCCTCCAGCAATAAAAGAAGCAGCTGAAAAGTTGAACCAGCTCGAATTAGGTTTATCAGGGCGCGATTTCGAGGTATGGAAAGCCACACACGTCTGAACTTCA
>JAGTQV010000002.1:0-20657 GCA_018397035.1 Candidatus Bathyarchaeota archaeon
ATCTGAAAACCTTCTCAATCAACTTCGGTATTGTGGAGGACACTGTGGCTCAGGCAGGAGGCGACATCACAGTGGTCGCGATGTGCCACTCAGTCATCACGGCGCCATTCCAGATGAGAGGAGGAATAGATAAGCTCATCCAAGATCTGTATCGTCAGCCAGACTTCGCAAAAAAGTTGATTGAGAAGGTTTTCAGATTCCAGATCAGAACTGTCAAGAGGTTCGTTGAGTGTGGGGTTGATGTCGTAATTGAGGGAGACGACCTGGCAGATATTAAGGGCCCCATGTTCTCGCCTAAGATCTTCAGGGAGTTCTTCTTCCCTTATATCAGGAGGTTCATTGAGGAGTGCCACTCCCACAATATCCCGGTTATGAAGCATTCTGACGGGAACCTCTACCCTATACTTGAGGAGCTTATCAGCCTGGGGTATGATGGGTTACATCCGATCGAGCCGGCTGTTATGGATCTTGCGGATGTGAAGCGCCGCTATGGGGACAGGATCTTTCTGCGTGGTAACGTTGACTGTGTCCACATCCTCCCTCACGGTTCAGAGGAGGATGTTAGGCGTGATGTGAGAAGATGTATAGACGCTGCGGCTGAGGGTGGGGGCTTCATACTCTCAGACAGCAACTCACTCCACAGCAACGTCAAGACAGAGAACATCAAGTTTATGGTGGACGAGGCTAGAAGATACGGAAGATACAACCAGAACTAGCCGATTCCACACCGGCCGAGCCTACGCAAATAGAAAAACCGAGGTCAACAGAATTAGTTTCCAAGTCTTGTCGCATATTACCCTACCTTCAAAAACTGTGTATCCGGCTCACTATACAAACGCATATCTAATCAGGCTCTTCTTACACAAACGCCTCAATCGTCATGCATTGCCATGAAGGAACTAGATTTTCGCTGATCTCTATCCAGATATGGATTACAGTTAAAGCCAGAGTATCTTTGGCCACAGAAAGGCGGCCAGAATCCCATAGTCTTGACATATATGCCATGGCAAGGGCGTTATACACGTTGCTGAAGCCGTTGACGATGGAAGTAGACGCGATCTGCCTAGGCGAAATTGAAGGTTGCATACTTGACGCTCTCCTCACCACAGGAGTAACTCTCATCGCAAGAAAGCTTCAGTCGCGATCAAGAGCCCGAAACCGGTATGAACTGGGAAGAGAATTGCCATGAATAACAGCAACATAAGTCGATCTTTGGCCTCAACTGCTTCGATCATGCTGATGACGCGGGGACTGGTCTGAAAGAGAAAGTACTGGCAGTAGTGATGCGGGATTTCGTGACACGCACTATTATCTATTATTTGGATTCTCAAAGGTTGTAGTCTGGCCTTTAGACCAGACTGTTTCAGGGTCATATGTGGATTTGTTTTGATAGGACTCTTTAACTTCATTTGCTGACAGGATGAAGTTCAACAGTTATCTACTCTTCTAGGTGCTCTGGGCAACATTCACCTACTAGCCGATAGCACATTGGATCTGGGGAAGAGGCTGGTTAGGGACTGTGGGCACCCTGGACTTTGCTGGAGGGGATCGTGCACATAAATGCAGGCATGGCGGCGCTCAACGCGGCTTTGAGGGTTGGACATATCTTCGCATTTAGAGGAGGCCTACACTTTATGACTAAAGCTGAAGCGATAGTAAGAAGGGAAAAGCTTGACGACGTTGAGACTACCCTATAGGAACGAGTTCAAGGAAGAGAACAGCAGAAAGTTACGTGCTGAATTTCAGAGACAAACCGATAAACATGGATCTCCTTCTGAAAACAAAAATGAGTTAGTGGTAAGCAGAGATGATGCAGAGGAAGTGATGAAGGTTGTCAGGAGAAACACGCTAACCGGCAAGGTTGAAGATGCAAAAATAATTCGATGTCCCGTAACGGACGCGGTACGTGTTAGGACAGGAGAAAGAGGCTATCGAGCCGTATAGATCTGTTGCTGCAAACTATTTTTGCAGGCCCCCTGACTCCGGGGCTGGATCCGCAAGATCGAAGGTGGATAAATCTAACGCAATATCCCGTGAAGAGTCAGATAGACGCTGAATACATATTCTTAAGATCCTGTAATCGAAGACACGTACAAGAACACCTTGAAGAAGAGGTGGTTGAATGCCATCGATATGGAGTATTCCAGAATTGCCTTTACATGCTTTGTTCTTATCTGCTACGATATCAAACTCTACTCTGGTATCTCCAGTTCTATTGAATCTCCTGGAAAGGTCTTTCCGCAGATGGCTGGTTCGTGGCAGGGTAGCAGATGTTTAGGGCTTCTCAGCAGTCCCCGTATCTTCCAAATGCTCCGATACCAAGCATAGTGATCGTAGAGTATAGCTGAAGGAACGCCTAGAGGTCCGTATCTCTCCGGTGCTGGGGTTATCTTGAATCGCCTCCCTTTAAGATCCACCATCTCGGCAACCTTTGGGAAGAGGTTCTGGTATATGTTGATAATGTCTCCTGGGATGATGTATACTCCTTCAGACGTATCGACTGAAACTGTTAATCCGCCTATCGTGTGGCCAGGAGTATGATACAACATTAGCCCTTCAGTCAGTTTGCAGTCTCCTGTAACTTTGAGGCAGCTAAACCTCTGGATTATGGGGATTACGTCAGGATCGAAGTCCCCCCTTATCCGCATTGATGGAAGCGGGTTGAGTAGTTCATTCCACTCATCGTAGTGGAATACATGGAGTGACTCTGGAAAGAGGTGACAGTTGCCTGCATGATCATTATGCAGATGGGTGTAGACGACTGTCTCGATCTCCTCAGCCCGAGCAGAATTCTTCTCTAGAGCATCTAGAAGATACCTCTCTCCGCCTCTCGCAGGATTCCCGCCCCATGCTCTCCCGTCTACTATGAACCTAGAGTTTATCCCTGTATCAACAAGAATCTTCTTCGACCCAGAGACGAGCATATACCCGAGATATGGTAAGTTGATCCTGAGGTCTGTGTCGAGACCGAATGTTGAGACTCCTTTAGAAACCAGTATATCCCCCAGATACAATACGTGAATCTTCCACTTCATGTAATCCCATCCTGAGTGTAGACCGTGAATCTGCCATAATGAGTGATCAACTTCCAGGTCAGATCAGGTCTAGTTTCTTCCCTACCCTTTCGAATGCCCCGACGGCGTAATCCAGCTCCTCTCGCTTATGATGCGCATTAACTATGGTCCTTATTCTGTCGGTTCCTTTAGGAACGACTGGATAGCTAACGGCGTTCACGAAGATCTTCTCCTCCTCATATAGGAGTCTGCTGAGCTGCATAGCCTTCTCCGGCGTCCCAACGATGACCGGAGTTATCGGCGTCTGACTTATGCCCGTATTGAAGCCAAGATCCTCTAGTTCCTTCTTGAAGTAGCGTGTATTATCCCATAGTCTCTGGACACGCTCAGGCTCCCTCTTGATTATCTCGAAGGCCTTCAAGGTCGCGCCGGCAGTGGCCGGGTCAGGGAACCCTGTTGAGAAGCAGTACGTTCTCGAACGCCGCCACAAATAGTATTTCAACTCATTGCTGCCAGCGACGTAGCCACCGCAGGTCGCTATAGCCTTGGAGAGGGTTCCCATCTGAACCTCGACCCTACCATAAAGGTTGAAGTGCTCAACAGTCCCTCTACCCGTTTTTCCAAGAACTCCTGTAGCATGAGCATCGTCGATGTAGACGAAGGCATCATACTTCTCAGCCAGCTCAACTATTTCAGGCAGAGGGCAGATGTCACCGTCCTGACTGAAGACAGAATCAGTGATTATCATTGTCTTTCCTTTGGCGCGGTCCTTTACACTCTCCTTCAACTTGGCCTCCAAGTCTTTCATGTCCAGATGCTTGTAGATGAGGCGGTTAGTTCCCCTGGCCAACCTGCAACCGTCGATGATGCTCGCATGGTTAAGCTCGTCGCTTACAATGGTATCTCCCTCCGCCATCAGAGACCATACCGCACCAACATTGGCTGTGTAGCCTGTAGGATAGACGAGGGCGGCCTCTGCTGACTTGAACTCAGCAGCCTTCTCCTCAAGCTCATCTTGGATGGCCATAGTCATGATCATCCTGCCAGTTCCCATGCCGGCTCCCCATTTCTCAACAGCCTCTACAGCCGCCTTCTTCATCTCAGGATCGTTCGCAAGCCCGAGGTAGTTGTTCGCGCATAGTATCAGGATCTCTTGCCCGTCGAGGATTGCCTTTGCCGAGTTTGGGCTGCCGAGAACCCTAAAGTGGGGCATGTATCTTGTTCGTATCAACTCATCATACTGGTCTCGTATGAACTTCTCGTACTTTGCGTTGACCAGCACTCAATCCTCCTAAGGCCGCAATATCTGCAGATTCCCTAAAATGCTTTGCATTCAGAGCATTTCTTGGCATCACTAGACTGCGCTCACAGTGCAGAGCCGCCTCAGACTATTGGTTGGTTACGTACTCGTGATGATAGACCGGGACAGGCCTCTCCGCCTTGAAAGGACTTAACTCCTGTTTTCTCAGATTCTGGAGTAGATCATGTTTACCCTTACATTGTTGTTCGATCTCAGGAGCGCTCATATGAAGTCTGCAACGATCACAATACAGGATCGCGCTGGACAATAATTTGAATCGAATAAACTCATGTGAAGGATGAGGGTTCATGGAGACCAGTCTGCCTATCTGTCTGAATAGAGGGTTGTTTAAGGAAGAGACAGAGGTGAATTTGACCTTACTATAGAGAGCGCCTACCTCTTCATGGTGATGAAATTCTTCGTGCCGTTCACATATGCCTCTGGAGAATATTGGTCTCCAGAAAGGGGGGGGTCTGCTAGGCGATCCTGTAGACGGCGCTCCTTCTGTAACCCGTCACCACTCTGCAGTAACCCTTCAACATCTCGTCGACCTCTCTGTCACCTGTATCGACGAGTAGAGGCATTCCTTTGAGTGCAGCCATCTTGCTTTCAGTAGCAACAATGACTATGTTATCTTTTCCAACCTTTCTGATCACCCTGGAGCTTATCTGCTGGTTTCCTCTACCGAATACATATCCTTGACCTCCAATTACAGAGACGATTATCTTCGCCTCCCCGTCTTCAATCAACTCCAGCAACCGCGCCTCATTAGCATCTTTTACGATCAGTCTCTTCTTCTGGACGACGTCAACGCCTAGAAGCGTGTATTCTAGATGGAGCGCCTTCATAACTGCTTTAGCAGTTGTTCCAGGCCCGATGATGTAAAGGCATTCGTCACGCATGCTCTCGACTATTTCCCACGCGATCGCTTGCATAGATTCATCCTCGTCAAGAGCGCTCCCGACCTTGACGCTCTGAACAAGCTGCGCGTCGTATGGGATCTTGAGGTAGCCGTGAAGCCGAGCTGAGACTCTGTCCTGCCTGAAGGCTTCCTCATCAACATCCATAACCTCTGCTTCACGGAGTCGAACTTCTCCACGAAGGTATGCGATAGCCAGCTGCCCGGCGGTTCTAGGGTTTATTGCAAAGACGCTTGAGTGGATCTTGACTCCAGCCGGCACTCCTATGACTGGAAGTCTCTGGCCGACAGCCTCATGAATATTTCTGGCTGTTCCATCCCCACCTGTGAAGAGCAAAAGATCAACTTCCCGCAAAAGCATCTCTTCCGCCGCTCTCTTTGTGTCAGCTGCTGATGTCTTCCCCCTCTCCACATATCCTATGACTACAGGGTTGAAGCCGCACTCCTTGCACTCTTCCTCACCCATATCGTGGGGGTAGGTGACAAGTTCGATGCTGTCTCTTAGTGGTGAGAGTTCCCTGAGCGCCTCAACAGCTCGTCTTGGGGCTGTCGGGGTAGCCCCAAGCTGTATAGCCTTTCTCAAAGTGTCTATTCCATCAGTCCCTTTAAGGCCTACTGAGCCTCCCATCCCGGCGATGGGATTAACAATCAGGCCTAGCTTCCTCCTTATAGTAGTGGGTTGCTGGCCTATCTCTGCTTCCCGCCCCTGCTCTTGCTCTTTCTCATGTATGCTCTCCAAGTCATGGCATACTTGTCTGGATCGTCTAGATCCCGAATGTTGATCTTTGCTATTGCATGGTTATGGGGGGCTGTCTTGACGGTCTCAGGATTCCTGTACGCCTCCTCACATACATGCCTGATTACTTCAACCCAGTAGTCGATGTCTTCCTTCGAGTAGGTATCGCAGGGCTCGGGAAGGAACGGTTCAGGCACGATCCATGGGTGATGGCTTGTGAAGTACTCTTGGACGCCGAAATCGATCATTCTCCTGGCAACATCATTCGTGGTGACGCCGGTGTCCTCTCTCAGTGTCTCTAAGCTGAACCTAACTTGGTCCAGCCTCGTCGTCTGCTTAGGATAGGCCATAGTGACTCCTCGAACACTCAGTATCTTCTTGATCATATAGTTCGTGTTGATGATCGATGTCTCAGATACTTCTCGTAGACCGTCAGGCCCCATACCGATTACCCACGCGTAGGCTCTAAGTATAGTCTCAACATTTCCGAAGAAACATCTGACTTTTCCGATGCTGTTCTTTCTGTTATAGTCTAGATGGTATCTTGCTCCGTCGAACGTGACTATGGGAACAGGAAGGTAGTCCGCCAGCTCCTTTCTAGTCCCCACAGCGCCACATGCTGGACCCATGCAACCATGAGGTGATGAGAAGGCTTTGTGTATGTTGAAGTGGCACATGTCAAAACCCGCATCCTTGGCCCGGGCTATTCCGAATAGGGCATTCGAGTTAGCTTGATCATACGCACACAATCCTCCTGCCTCATGTACGATGTCAACAAACTCATCGATCATGGGGTTGAATATGCCTGTGTCTTCTGGATTCGTTATCATCAGTCCGGCAGTACGTTTAGAAACCGCGGCTTTCAGCGCTTCTAAGCCTGGAAGTCCAGTCTCTGGATCCGGGTAGAGGCTTACTACTTTAAAGCCTGCTGTCGCAGGACATGCAGCGTCGGCTGGATGTGAGAATATTGTTGAGATTATCTCGTCTCTCTGATTGAGCTCACCATTCAAAGCATGATATTTCCTTATCATGCATGCGTTCGTGTAGATTCCGTGGGCACCTCCTCCAGGCTGGAAGGTAAACTCGTCCATTCCGGAGATCTCACACATCATCCTTGAGAACTCGTACATTATCTGCAGAATACCTTGGACTGTATCCTCGTCTTGAAACGGATGGAGATCCGTAAACTGCGGGAGTCTAACCAGCTCCTCATTGACCTGTGGACTGTACTTCATTGTGCAGGTTCCCATTCCGATATCGATGTTCAAAGCCATGCCGAGGGTCTGCTGTGAAAGGCGGAGGTAGTGCCTGAGGACGTGGGGTTGAGAAATCTGTGGGAGCGCGGCGGCTCGTCTCCTGCTCATTCCTGCAGGAATATATGATTGAGCGCTTCCAACAGTCTCTCGGATCTCCTTCTCTGTTATTGGGATCGCTATTCCCCTCTCACCCTCACTGCCCATCTGCATAATGATCGGCTCCTCCCAGACGTGGGCATGGTATCTTCTCATCTTAGACTCACTCACCCAAGACCGCCTCCAAGGACCTTGCAAGCCTGTCTAAGTCATCTCTGGTATGAATCTCAGTTACTGCATAGATGGAGCTGCTTCCAAGCTCCGGAAATTCAGATGTTATATCCTTTCCTCCGAAGATCTTATGATCGATTAGCCTCCTATTCACCTCTCGGACCGTCTTCCCTGTATCGTCAAAGTTCACAACGAACTCCTTGAAGAAGTACGGTGTGAAGAGAACCCTGACTCCGGGTATCTCTGACAAAAGCCTCGCGGCGTAGTGAGACTTCTGGACTATCACCTCGCCGATCTCACTCATCCCGGCAGGGCCCATTAGAGCAAGGTAGACCGCGGCTGCAATGGTCCAGAGTCCAACGGTCGTTCCAGTGAAGTCCTTGCCCTTCTCCCTCACTGTGTATAGGGTTCTCTCATGTGTGCAGAAGCCGAATCCGAAGCCGGTTCCGTCCTCAGTGTTGGCGATGCTCACAAGATGTGTAGGGTACTCTGAGACATACCTCTCCTCGTCTCTGCTGGCGATGAATCCACCTACCCCGCCTCCATAGTTCATGTGGAGCCCGAGGGACTGAATATCCCCGCATACTATGTCGGCGCCATATTCAGCGGGCGGAGCCAGCACACCGAGAGATATTGGATCGACTCCGACGATGCACTCTGAACCGTTATCATGGATGGTCCTAGAGATCTCTTCGCCCTGCGACTCGACCAGTCCCAAGTATGATGGATTCTCGAAGTATATGGCCGCGGTCCTTGTGGAGATCTTTGTTTTCAAGTCTTCCAGATCAAGCAGACCCGTCTTGACATCGTAGCCTACTCTCTTGATGCTGATGTGAGCTGGAACATGTTCTGAGTGACAGAAGTTCTTGATGACCGCGAGCCGTTCCGGGCTGACCGTCCAAGAAATCAATACCTCGTCTCGACCCGTTATTCTTGAAGCCATGCGGATCGCGAAGCCGGCTGCGCACCCCCAGTCGAAGGTCGGAAGGCTAACCACATCCATCTCGAGGAGCTCACCCATCATGCTCTGGAACTCGAAGAAGGCCTGCCATTTTCCAAGGTCTGAGTAAGTGTTCCCCGCATACGCGGTCACGAACTCTGCTCTGTGAACTATCTCGTCGACAACAGCTGGAACATAGTGTTGCCAGCATCCAGCACCTAGAAAGCTCAGATACTCCCTGCAATTTCTATTCTTCTTCAGTATTCCTTCAACATGCCGCCGCAGATCAGGTTCAGCGGTTAAAGGACCGGGAAGGCTCAGGCGTCGACTGAACCTGAGTCTTTCCGGGATTATTGCGAGAAGCTCCTCAACATCCTTCACACCTATCTCCCTGAGCATCGCATCCCTTGCTCTCGCCACTGAATTGGGAATGTAAGGGTGGCCCTCCCCAACATTCGCTGACATTGCAACCCACACCTCTTTGATCCGGCTTGAGGGTAATAAGTGGTAGCCTCGAGGTTTCATCCAAGTTCATTCCAGCAGCCTGTGAAATATGATATCCTCTCCAGAACATTTAGGGTCGAATCTCCGACCAGCCTAGAAGAAGTCCAGCGTTCAAACGGTGAAGGTACTCATCATCAGGCGACTCCAGATCCGCACCCCAACTGGATCCTTGTTCCGGTACGCCTCTTTAGACTTCCAGTTGAGGAAGAGGTCACAGCCATCAGCTATTGGAATCATACAGACTAGTCTCTTAGTCTTATGATCCTGAGCAGGTTCAGTAGAGTGAGCAGGGTTATCCCGTCATCGCCTGCGGCAACAGTGAACCACAACGGTGTCAGCCCCAGGAGGCCTAGCGCACCCAGAGCAAGCTTAGTCACCAATGAGATGACCACGTTCTCTCTGGCAACCTTCATGGTGAGTCTGCTTAACCTGACCAAGTATGGGATTCGTACCAGCTCATCCTTGACTAGGACGACATCAGCTGACTCAAGTGCAATATCGACTCCGGATCCTCCCATAGCGATCCCGACGTCTGAGGCTGCCAAGGCTGGGGCGTCGTTCACGCCATCCCCAACCATCGCCACGAGACCACCATCTGTTCTGAGCCGGTCAACAATCCTCTGTTTATCCTCAGGAAGGACCTCTGCCCTATACTCGTCAAGTTGAAGCTCTTGAGCCATCTTCATCGCTACGTGTTCAGTGTCACCTGTCAACATGACTGTGTATACTCCTATCTCTCTAAGTTGCCTGACGGCTTCCGCAGCGTCATCCCTTGCCTTATCCTCAACACATATAGTCCCCACAAACTTTCTGTCCACAGATACACATACCCTGCTGTGGAGGTCACATTCTCTGGATACTTCGAAGCCGGATCCTGGCTTAGCCACTCTCTCTCGTATAAGTTCGACATTCCCCACCGTGACCTCGAGGCCATTGACAATTCCAACTATCCCCTTTCCCGGTATCTCTGTGACGCCATCGACCCTCGGTGCTGAGAGGTTCAGACCCTTCTCTGACGCACCTTTGACTATCGCCTCTGCTACTGGATGTGTCGAGTATCTCTCCAGCGCCGCGGCATAGCTCAGTAAGAGTGACTCCTTATCAGACATCTCGATGTCTGTCACCTTGAGTCTGCCCAGGGTTAGTGTACCCGTCTTGTCGAAGACTACAGACGTCACCTTATGCAGGTTCTCAATATAGACTCCACCCTTCACTATGGCGCCTCTCTTGGCAGCCACAGTCGTCGCCGTGAAGATCGTTGCCGGAACTGAGAGTATGAAGGCACTTGGACAGGCAACCACTAGGAGGATCAATGCGCGATACATCCAGGTTTTCATCTCTCCACCGAGAAAGATTGGGAATAGGACTGCCACGGCGACAGCGGTCAAGATGGCCGCGGGAACATAGACCTTGGCCACCCTCTCAGTCAACCTCTCGAGGTTTGCCTTTCTGCCCCGCGATCGGATGACGAGCCTCACTATTCTGGCTACCAGCGTCTCCTCAGAGACTTTGATAACCCTAACCTTCAGGGGGCCTGTGTTGTTCAGTGAGCCAGCAAACACATCGTCCCCTTTCTTCTTGAGTAACGGTTTGGATTCGCCAGTTACTATAGACTGATCAATATATGAGACTCCTTCCAGAACCTTTCCGTCTAGAGGTATCCTCTCACCCGGCTTGACAAGTATCACCTCACCTGGGAGTACGTCTATGATACGTACCTGCCTTTCCTGAGCCTCTTCCACCCTTCTAGCCATATCTGGGATATGCGAGGAGAGGGACTCTATGGTTCCCCGTGCCCTATCTTCTATGCGACCTTCAAAATACTCGGCGAGGGAGTAGAAGAAGACGATCACGGAAGCCTCGAAGAGATGCCCGATTAAACCAGCCCCCACTGAGGCCGCAGCCATCAAAAACTCAACAGAGAACTGCCTCTCATACAGAAGCTTTCTTAACCCGATACATCCAACATAGCCTCCGCATCCGTAGATCGTGGCCAGATAGGTCAGGGTTGAGACGGATGCTGGCCTATCCAGTAGTGGAACGACGAAGTCTGTTGGGATGCCCTGAAGAAACCAGTCAAGAGCCGTTGATGTGACGGTTGCTACTGAGACTACTACAGCAAGATAGAGCCAGCGGTCGGCCTTGAGACTTAGCTCTTCAGCCTCCTTCTCAATCTTCACCTTTCATCATCATTCAAGACTATTGCTTTAAGAGTTCTGGTGCAAAGGCCACAGTGGCCTCATAAAGGTCGTTGGACTTCAAAGGTAATCTTGAACTCTATTCCACCAAGCTTCATAATATGGGCCAGAGGCTTCAGTTGGAGTGGATGTGCTCCTAGCTTAACTGCCCTCACATAGCTTCCTAATAAACTCATTAGTCGCCTGAGGTGGGGCGACTGCGTTAACCATGTGGATTTCCACTCTCTCAAGCAGTTCCTTGAAGAAGCTCCTCCTGATGGAGGTTTTCCTAGCGTCCCTTACCAAGAGATGTGGGTTACAGAAGTCCTGCCGTTCTATGAAGTCAAGCGCCTCGGCAGGATCCACGTCTATCAGACTTCTGGGGTCCTGGGCATCTCTCTTGAGCAATATGAGTTTCCTAATCGTGGCAAACGGGACGACCCTGCCCTTACCTATTATCCACCGCACATCGAGTATGGCTCGACCCTGTGGATCGAAGTCAGCATTCTCAACCAATTGCCTGTACTCATTCCAGCTCTGCGCCACATCTGCTGGCGTATAGAAGTTCTTTTCGGACCCGTATGCAAGTGCCTCACTCTCTGAGAGTCTGACGAAGAACCAGTCGTCTGAGAGTATCCTAACCCGGGGTATGCGGAGTAACCCGTACGTATGAGTTGTCTTCCCGGTTCCAGGTGGCGCGATAAGGCAGATACCTCGACCACCAAGATCCAAGCAGGCACCATGAATACTGTTGATTCCATGCTCATCCTCCAAGATATCACCAGCAGTGGCCAGTGCAACAGACTTGATCCAACCGTAATAGTCAACATTGATCAGGAAAGTCGTCTTTGAGAGTGGATCATAGTAGACTGTCAGAGGCTTATCCTTCTCCTCGACAACCACCAATCTTCCATGCGATCTGACATGGGCTGACATCGGGTAGAAGTTCTCCTCCCATCTCTCCTTGACATACTTTAGATTCGTCAGGAGCTTGATGCAACAGCCGTAGATGTCAGCTCTCTCCTCATAGTGAATCTGGCTAGAGTAAAGTGACATCAACTCATCCTTTCTCTCTATATCAATCAACTCGACCCTATACTTCTGCAAAAAAAGCCACCATCATCTTCCAGTGTAGAGTGAGGAGAGGATCTCAAATATGCGTTACTCAAGACTTCCAGCAATAACTCCCTCGGTCTCGGCTGTGTCTGGCACATCACGAAGCGCACTGGGCGAGTGTGTTCCAGAGCTTTCTGATATATTGTGAAGTGGCTGAGGCTGTTTACTTTCACTCCCCTCTCCCGATATTATAGTCCCCAAGCAAGTTCTTCTGGGGGAAAATATGGCGATTTCCACTCTTCTTGATAAGGATGCCAGAAGGATAGAGTGTCTTGCACTAATCGTCACGAAAGACGGCCGTGGCTTCTACTGCCGGAAGTCAGGCGGACCCTGCAACTGCCCAGACGCCTTCCGCCGCCACATAGTCAGAGCCTGAAACACAAGAACCGTATCGCGGATGGCAAGACTTCGGAGATCACACTACGCTTTGAATGAGCAGGACACGACGGTATCAAGAAGGCCGTTGCTGAACAAGTCTCAGCTCATAGGCTAGAATTAGCTGATGCCGTCATCCCTTGTAGGTTTGGAGCTCCATCTTTCCGGTCTCGATCTTCACGTATGTGTTTTGGATCTTCGCGTCTGAGACCCAACATCCGGTATTTGCCACGTTGTCTTCTATGAAAGGTCTATGGGTGTGGCCGAAGATCAGTTTGGAGCTCCGCGAAAGCCCTAGAAAGAGGTCCCTCACACTTGATCTCGCCAGCTGCTCAACCTTATGCATGTCTCGGCGGCTCTCCGGCACCTCAGTTATCGATTGGATTGTACGCTGCCTCTTGTCGCCTTTCTTAAAGCTCAGGTGGAGCGTGTCCCAGAAGACGCTGAGTATATCTCCTATGAAGTCGCCTGTCCTCTGACAGAGAGAGATGCAGAGCGACTCATATTCTTCTATGGTTAGAGGTTCAAAGACGGCTAGAGCCTCAAGCTGGTAGCCGTGGATGAAGCTGTAGGGGACACCTTCATCTTCAAGTCTAAGTGTCTTTGTGACATTGAAGAACTGATTCTCAGGTAGCCTGAGTGTAATCAACGTGTAGTCATGGTTTCCCACAACATAGTGGATCTTCGCATCAAGGGATTCCATAGTATTGAAGATGAGCTCGTTCTCTACAGCTACCGCCACATTATTTCTTCTCCAAAAGTCAAGTATGTCACCTAGAAGAACTAGATGATCATCAGGACCCAGCTGTTTACACGCTTCTTGGAGAAAACCTAGAAACTCCTGTCTGTTAGATTCTCGGTAGCCCAAGTGAACGTCCGAGACGGCAAGTATCACAGGCTTCACCATTCCCTACTGGGAGTTGCTTCATCGTCTAACATAAAGCTCAGCCTGCATTACCGCATCCACCTTCCCGTAACACCAGAAAGACAACCGGCATACTTGGTGAAACCGAACTGAAGCTTCTAGATGTTCACCCTTAGGTCTGAATGACTGGACATGCCTGAAGATCTTGGAACCCGTCAGAAAGGAAGACTCAGCCTCACCAATGTTTCATTGTGGGTTGAGGGATTATTCTTTGCCGGACTTGTCTCAGGAGGCAATGAAGCTAACGAGCTGAGAACCCGTGAGTCCCGATCTTCTTCTTGAGGTTCCAGTACTCTCCTTGATTGTAGACGAAGGCCGATACTTTAGTGAAATCTATTACTTCTTTATCATCCAAGATCCTCTTGTCTACATGGACACAGACGATCTCTCCCAGAAACAGGTTGTGTGAGCCTAGAGTAATCTTGTTCCTCACTATACACTCCATATTGACTGGACATTCTCTTATCAGAGGCGGTTTGACTTTAGACGCAAACTCCGGTGTGAGCCCAGTCTCAGAGAACTTGTCCACATCCCTGCCTGAGTAGACACCACAATAATCCGACTCCTTCAATATTCTCTCAGTCGGAATGTTTACAACGAACTCACCAGAATCCTCTATCAGCTTGCATGAGTATCTGTGGGGACGTATACTTACACCCACGGTAGGTGGGTCGGAGCACACAGTACCCACCCACCCCAAGGTTATGATGTTAGGTTTTCCAGATGAGTCGACGCAGGTAACTAGGACAACAGGACATGGGAAGAGGGCTGCCCAAGGGTTCTTCCTCAACTTCAGCCGCGGTGGCTCAAAGTTCTTGTTCTGGACAGTTCCGATCATCCCATTTAACCTACCTTGATCCCGTGGGTTTGAACTCCCCCCTCAGGAGGTCCTGTCTCGGTGTGGAGAAGGCCTCTACGCTCAAGTATTCCTGGTTGCCTATGGCCATGCCAGAATGCATAATGTTCGGAGGGATAATGAGGCTGTAACCTTTCTTAATCTGGAAGGTCTCTCTTCCTATTCTGAATATTGCCTCGCCTTGAAGGCAGAATGTGATCTGTTCATGTGGATGGCTTTGAGGAGGTATCTTGGATCCAGATCTTATTACGGATTGGATAAGAGTCATCCTCTCGCCACTTGCTATCACTTTCAGATGGGATCCGAGGTGAGCCTCCCAGCAACCGATCTTCTCCGTATCTTTTGCTGACATGATGGTCCTCTGCAGAAATGACTGGATAAACTCTTAAGAGTTACGCGTTATCTGGTGCTCACAGAAGCAAACTCGATAATCTATTTCCACGGATGCGCAGACTCAGCCTAAGCAGGTATGACGGACAGGTGCTTACAGTTGAGATTAACGGAGAAGATCAAAGCGATCGAGGAGGAGATGAAGAAGACTCAGATCCATAAGCATACAGAGCATCATATCGGTCTATTGAAAGCCAAACTTGCAAGGCTGAAAGCTGAGCAAGAGGAGATGCAGAGGTCTAAGAGATGCGGCTCTGGCTTCGAACTGAAGAAGAGCGGAGACTGCACCGTAGCCATTATTGGGCCTCCCAGTGTAGGGAAGTCGACAATACTCAACATGTTAACCGGAGCGAGGTCGAAAGTTGGATCCTACGCCTTCACAACTGTAACAGTTGTCCCTGGAGTCTTGGAATATGAAAGTGCCAAGATACAGATCTTGGATCTGCCGGGCGTCATCCATGGAGCGTCTTCGGGAACTGGCAAAGGGAAGAGGGTTCTCTCCGTCGCCCGGAACGTGGATATGATACTTCTGGTCGTCGACGTTTTTCAGCCTAGCCAAGTCGAGATGTTGAAGAGGGAGTTATATGAGGCGGGGATCCGGCTCAATGCCCGCCCCCCCAATGTCTCTATAGAGAGGACTAAGCAAGGCGGTCTTGGGGTAACTTCAACATGTAAGCTAACCAGACTGTCCATGAACACAGCCAAGGCGATACTGAACATACATGGAATACACCACGGAAAAGTTATCATCCGTGAAGATATTAGTGACGATGAACTGATCGATGCGGTGGTCGGGAACAGGAGATACATTCCAGCAGTGAGTGTCCTGAACAGGATAGACTTGGTGGACGGAGACTACCTAGTTGCGGCGAGAAGACAGACTGGTGAGGACTTCATCGGGATCTCAGCATGCCGAGAAATCAACCTCGACCTGCTGAAAGACGCCATATACAATCGGTTGAATCTCATACGCGTCTACCTCAAACCGCGCAACTGTGAAGCAGACTTCAATGAACCTCTAATACTTAGAGCAGGATCAACTGTATCTGACGCTTGTGCAAAGATCCACCGCAAGCTCTGTAACGAGGCAAAGTATGCACTCGTATCTGGCACAAGTGTTAAGTTCAGCCCTCAAAGGGTCGGGATGGACCATGTGATCCATGACGGGGACATCGTAACAATAGTAACTTAGCTGTCAAGGACCGAGTATCCTGGCCGCTGCCTCCTCGTAGACTTTTAGGTCTGACTCAGTGAAGAGGACGAAGTTCACCTCTCTCAGCATATCCGCCTTCTTTTCCAGAAAATCCTTCACCGTCTTCAGCGCTATCTCGGCTGCCTCCCTAATCGGATAGCCGTATGCACCGGTGCTTATAGATGGGAAGGACACTCTCCCCAGACCCTTCTGAACCGCAAGCTCCAGTGAGTTGCGGTAAGCGTCAGCAAGAAGCCCCCTTTCACCCGCGCCTCCACCACGCCATATAGGGCCCACCGTGTGGATTACGTATCTTGCTCTCAGGTTGCCTCCTGAGGTGATTACAGCCCTCCCTGTTGGCAGACCTTCAGGCCATTGCTCAGACCTTATTCTCCTGCACTCCTCCAAGATCTTTGGACCGCCCTTCCGGTGGATCGCCCCATCCACCCCACCACCACCCAGAAGGCTTGGGTTCGCGGCGTTGACCACCGCGTCAACATCTTGGTCTGTTATATCTCCTTGAATGAGTCGAAGCTTTACACCTTTAACAAGCCACTCCATAAGTACGCAAACCCACCCCGCATCTTATTCAGTAACAGATTTCTTACCAAACCTTACCGCGGCCAATCTGGGACATCTACTGATAATGGATCTCCCAACCATACATACGTTTTAGCATGATCCTGACGTAGAGACCGAAAAGGACCCCTATGAACATACCACCTAGGTGAGCTCCATGAGCGATCCCTGACGGTGCAAAGAGGCCGGCGAAGTCTAGGAAACCCCATATAACTGCGGCGAAGATCATGGGAACAGGAAGCATCCCATAGATGTAGACGATCATAAATGGTGCCAAGGTTGCGAGTGCACCAACTACCCCATATATTGAGCCGGAAGCCCCTATGGAGGGCACGTAGGGGTTTGACGCTGTGACCATGTATCCGAGATTTCCAACTACCCCAGAGAGGAAGAAGAGAAGCAGGAAAACCTGTCTGCCGACCATCCTCTCCAGACTCGTCCCGAAGAAGAGCAAGGCTAGCATATTGAAGAAGAGATGTGAAACATCTGCATGTAGGAAGATTGATGTAATGAACATCCAGGGAGCCTTGGAAGCAAAGGCCGGGAAGAAGGCAAAGTATACCCATGAGCTGCTGATGTTTTGCAGGATATACGTTACGATACATGCGGCAATGAGGATGATGGTCCACTTTGGAGAACTGTTCAACTCTTCTTTCACAACGTCCTGCAGAGAAACTGGATAGTAAGGTTCTTTAGGATTGTGCTTGCCCAAATGTTGGTTGAGCGGCATGAGCAAGATTGGCTTGAGAGAGGTAGATAGGCTCGAAGTCATCAACCTCATGGACAACTACACAGACATTCTCATGCCCGGATCTGAAGGTGTTGAGCGGGCGCCTTTCGGGAAGAATGAAGAGATGCGAACCGCGCCACTCGCTGAACATGGATTCTCGACTATTGTCAAGACTTTGATGGGGGGATCTGAACATTCTATCTTAGTCGATACCGGAGTGACACCGGACGGTGTCCTTGTTAATGTTGACCGCATGGAAATAGACCTGCAACCTGTAGAGTCTATCGTCATCACACATGGCCATGTAGACCACACTGCAGGCCTTGTGAATATACTTAGAAGACTCTCAAAGAGCGGGATACCAATCGTCATCCATCCTCGGGCGTTCGTCAAGCGCTGGGCGGTCTTCCCTGACGGTGTGAGGGTCCACCTTCCAACTCTGAATAGGGAAGCTATCACTGAAGCTGGAGCTAGAGTGGTTGAAATAACCGAACCCCTACTTATGGCTGAAGATACGGTTCTCGTCTCTGGTGAGATCCCTAGAGTTACAGACTTCGAGAAAGGCCTGCCAATATCCTACGCCGAGGTGGAGGGCAGACTCGAGAAAGACCCGTTGATCAATGACGACATGGCAGTAGCCTTCAAGGTCAAAAGGAAAGGGTTAGTGGTGATTTCTGGTTGTGCACACTCTGGGATAGTGAATACCCTCAAATACATGAGGAAGCTTACAGACACAGAGATCTACGCTGTCATGGGAGGTTTCCACCTGACAGGGAAGGCATTCGAACCCATAATAGATAGAACAATAGACGAACTCAGGAAGTTCAACCCTTCCGTCGTGGTTCCGTCACACTGCACCGGCTGGAGAGCCATCAACAAGATATGCCAAGAGATGCCAGAACAGTACATCCATAATTCTGTTGGAACAAAGTATATTTTTTAGAATACCATTGAGGACAGGTGGAGATTCACCTGTTCCTCCATTCTGGCATCCTCTTCTCGAGAATGGCTCTCATCCCCTCTTCCGCATCCTCAGCTGTTGAGGCAAGAGTTATCAAGTCCTTCGCATAGTGGAGGGCTTTCAGATACTCCATGTCACCCATCAAATAGAAGGCGGGCTTACCTATGCCGTAGGCTACTCTGCTTTTTCCTGAAATCTTCTCAGCAAACTCAAGTGCAACCTCGACATGCTTTCCTTTGGGAACAACCCTGTTGACCAGGCCGAGCTTCTCAGCTTCAGATGAGCCTATAGGATCCCCTGTAATAAGCATCTCCATAGCCTTCTTTCTCCCAATGGCTCTCTGCAACGGTATCATAGGTGTAAGACAGAACATTCCAATGTTTACGCCGGGCGTCTGAAATACTGCGTCCTCAGAGGCGACAGCTATGTCGCAGGCCGCGGCCAACCCACATCCCGCAGCGACAGTGTAACCGTGCACAGCAGCTATCACGGGCTTGCTCATCTTGGCGATATCCTCGTAGATCTTGATCGACTTTGTGAAGAGATCTCTCCTCTTCAGTGGGCTTGCTTGGAGGATCTCTCTCAGGTCATGCCCGCTGCAGAAGGCTTTTCCTGCACCCTCTATCACTAATGAGCCAAGACCGCCATCATCCTCTATCTCCTTGAACTTCTCAAGGATAATATCAATCATCGGCTCATTGATAGCATTCAATACTTGAGGTCGATTCAATGTCAGCAAGGCAACGCTGCCCTTTCTTTCAAATTTGACCACCAGATCTTCCAACGAGAACCCCACACACTGCAGTTGCTGGTACTTAATAAGGTTAGAAGAAGCGGCTGACTGACAGGCCTAACTAGGGATCGATCTTTAAAGAGACTTCCTGTGAGTTAGTTTGGTCCTCCAAGATGGACCCCCAGCAGCGTGAATGTAGATTCAAGGGCTCACTCAAGATGGAAGGTAGAGAGTGGGACTGGTGTTTTCTTTATAATGGTGAGATATCAAAGCTAGACTGCGAAAGATGTCAACTCAAGACAGTAAAAAGTGAAAGGCCAAGACCAGAAGTAGTCGCATAAGACTCGCAACCTCAATATCCGATACTGAACATGAGCGGTATACAATCAAGTCTTTGGGTGAGGTCATATGGATAACAATACCTTCTTTTGCATTTTAGCGGATTAAAGGGTCTGAGTCCACACCTTGACACGAATATGGATTAGATATGAGCGAGAAGAATGGATAACAGTTTAGATTTGCCATACATAACCGCCGCTATTCCAGGCGTCGGCGGAAAGATACGGGCAACTATTGACAACTTCATCGTTGAGGAGATACCGCTATACCAGCCTGATGGCTATGGTCAGCACCTGTACGTCAACCTTACGAAGAGAGGTCTTACAACTCACGAAGTGCAGCTTGGACTGGCACGTCTGTTCAGTCTGCGAGTAGACGATGTCGGCTTCGCTGGTTTGAAAGATAAGTATGCTTGTGCAACACAGACCTTCAGCATACTGGTCGGCAAAGTAGACTACAGTTTCGTGGATCAGGCTGTTGCACAGATCAGGAGGCATCTTCCAGTAACTGTGAATTGGGCTAGACTGCATCGAAACAAGCTCAGGCCCGGCCATCTCCTCGGCAACCGCTTCACCGTACTGATCACGGAGTTAGATTTACCTCCAGATGGGGCGCTGCACCGGGCGAGATCTATTGTGGAACGCCTGAGAGGAAATGGCATCCCAAATTTCTTTGGGCCTCAACGCTTCGGCTTAGATGGAGAGAACGTTAAGAAAGGCTTTGAGATAATCAAAGGTTCAACCTGTAACGCTGATCGTTGGCTGAGACGTTTCCTCATCTCCAGCTACCAGAGCTACCTATGCAATCTATACTTGGCTCGCAGACTACAACTTGGCCTCTTCGAACGTATCTTGGCAGGTGACATTGCAAAGAAATATGCGACAGGGGGGCTTTTTGAAGTGCTCGACGCTTCGAGAGAACAGGCTCGATACGAAAGCCATGAGATAAGTTTCACAGCCCCAATCTATGGAAGAAAGATGTGGACAGCTTCAGGCCCCGCCGGGAAGCTGGAAAAGGCCATACTGGAAGAAGCGGGGCTGACGATGAAGCAGTTTGATGCGGCTGGTATGAGGGGTTCACGACGTCTAGGCCGGCTGCTACTGCCAGATCTCACTGTAACAGCGGATCCTCAAGGCTTGCTCGTGAGTTTTTCTCTTCCGAAGGGAGCTTTCGCGACTACTGTGCTCAGAGAACTCATGAAGGTTGAGTTGAGTCTGTCTGGCTCTTCATCAATAAGCCTGTAGTCCTTGAGGTTTCAGGTTTTTCCTTTCCGAAAAAGAGCCCGCTTGTAAGATCCAGTGGTGTACCATCGTATATAGGGGAGGAATTATGAATCCCACATGATAGA
>JAGTQV010000002.1:20704-46184 GCA_018397035.1 Candidatus Bathyarchaeota archaeon
TCCGAAAAAGAGCCCGCTTGTAAGATCCAGTGGTGTACCATCGTATATAGGGGAGGAATTATGAATCCCACATGATAGAAGAGACCATGACAGCTATGAATCTAACGAGATATTATGCAGGTTTGTCGCGGAGCCTGCATAATGGACCGCTCACCTTGCAGCCCTCATCCACTCGGCCTCTTTTAAGCGAGATCACCGCTGAAGTGTCGAGGCGGCATTAGCAGACTAGGGGAGACGGTGTGCCAGCGCTGCCGGGGAGTCTATCGAAAATAGACTTCAGGCTTGGCATGGGGAGAGTTGGCATACAACAAGAGGAAGAATAATAAGAGACATAGTCTACGCCATCGATACTGAACTAGTTACTACAGTCTCCTTTATCACGGGGATCTCAGTTTCAGTGATCACAACTGAAAGGATCATCTTGGCCGGTCTTATCCAGATAGCATCTGGAATGTTATCGATCTTCTTCGGTTCCTACATGTCAACCAAAGCGCAGAAGAGCTTCTTAGAGAACTAGATATAGGGAGAAAGAAGAGAGATCGAGGAGAACCCTCAGAAGGAGACTGATGAGACAAGGGCAATCTTCATCGAGATTGGTTTCACAGGGGATGAGCAAGAGATGGCTGTGAGACACATCACATCTGACAGAGAATTATGGCTTGAATTCATGATTCAAGAAGAGATAGGTGTGAGTCCAGGGCTGATAGATAGTCCCTAAGAGATAGGGTTCATCTCTGCTGTCTCGCTACTGGTGGATGCGCTCCAGACAATTACACCATTCTTCGTATTTGGTACTGTAGGTGAGGCTTTGGCGATCTCTGCAATCTCAGTCTTGACATTCCTCTTTATTCTAGGTCTGCTCAAGACACGAATTACGAAGGCCCATTGGCTTGCAAGTGCACTTGAGATACGCTCATTGCCGCCATATCCTCTGGCACAGGATTCCTCTTTGGAAGAATTATCGCTGGATACTTCTAAACGACTTCCCAGACTGTTTCTGAAAGAAAACTGGAGTTGAGTTTATGTCTTCACGAGCTTGTAGTTCATGCTACCGAGTTCGAGGCGCTGGGCTGTCCTTATATGGATAAGACTGCTCGTTCCGTTCAGAATTCCAAGGATATCCCTTCTATTCCTTTTAGGATACTTCTGGTATGTAGGTGCATTATCTATCAGATCTATGGAGGCTTTGTCGATGGCGACTGGATCCGTTCCACCAAGTATTCCAATATCATGGAGGAGCGGGTTTCCTGAAGGTGTGGCGCAGTCACAGAACCTCGTTATATCTTGAAGGAAGTTGATGTAAGCTATCTTGCCCTCTCTGAACCTCGCTGTTACAGCCTTGGCTGCATGGGCTAGATTCACTTGGAATCTCGTCTTTGCGCCTTTTGGTAGATGCAGTGCTCCTTCAGGACACTCAAAGTAGCAACTTATACAGGACATGCATCTTGATAAGACCTTAGTGTGCTTGCCTCTGCGAATTCTGATGGCATCGAATGGACATGCCTCAACACATCTACCGCATCCATTACATCTATCTGCGCTCAGGACCACTCTATTTGCGCGATGCTGAACTGCCTTCGCCCCTTTCGTCGTGCAGCCCATTGCAAGATTCTTTATGGATCCACCGAAGCCGCTAAGCATATGCCCCTTGGCGTGAGTCAGAACTATCATACTATCCGAATCGGCTATTCTTCCAGCGACCTTGATCCTACTGATCTCACAGCCATCAATGGTATTTCGCAACCTCTGATCTACACCGTCGTGTCCCATTAGACCATCCGCGATCACTATGGGTGCTCCAACAGACTCTCCCGTGAAGCCATTGTAGACGGCTGTTTTCAGATATTGCTCTGATGTGAACCTGTTCTTCGGATACAGTGTGGTGGTATCTGTTACGAACGGCCTGCCTCCAGCTGCTTTAACCAACTCGACAAACTCGCGAACAAACGGAGGCCTGATGTATGTGAGATTTCCATACTCGCCCATGTGGACCTTTACAGCAACCCTGTCGCCTTGGGACACAGACGCTTCTATGATACTTTTGAAGCGCTCCCTGATGCCATCCAATATGCTGTTTTGCTTGCTGTAGTCAAAGAAGATTATCTCCGAGTTCAAATCCCACAAGCAACCATAAACTTAGCTCAATGCTCCTCTTTATCGTATTTGGAGTTCTCGGCGGCGTGTGCAGGGCCACCTGCCTCAAGCTACTGCAAACCAGATAGGATGACTTGAATATTCAAGATATATGCAGGCCATAGAGCAATCGCCCTTTCCGAAGTGAGCGGAGCTGAAGGAACGCTTCCACCGAATCTGTTCTGTGCGTCACCGACCAACAACTTCATCCAGCAACCTCTGAGCCTCTAAGCTGACAGCCAGCTCGAAAGAAACCTTGACGGATTCTAAGTCTTCTCCAACAACCTCGATTTTATCAAGACTGGTAACTCCTAAACCCATGAGTTCAGCTTTCCTGAAGTAGAACAGCCTCCTCATGTCGAATCCTACTACTGCACCCGCGACGGTATCCGCAGCCCAAGCGTCACTTGACGCAATTACGACACCTATCCTTACGCTTTTGCCTGTCCCTGGGGAGCCTGGTCCATGCAATCCCCATAGACCATCTATGATAGCATAGTTTGGCGGTGCAACTTGGCAAATATCCAGTACTGCTCTTCCAACGTTTATTCCGATGTTGTATTTGTTGCCTTTCCACGACTTTATCTCGTGAAACTTCTTGAACTTCTCAACTTCTGGCAAGACTCCAAACATATTCTTTACAGAGAATGTGATTGCGGAGTAGGGGTCTGCCTGCGTCTTCATAGAGGGGACGGAGATCCTGAAACTGTTCAGGCAACTCCTTGGGAGTCTCAGTACGTAATCGCTTGCGAACATCTCCCTCTCCGGAGGATCCAGCCAGCTTAAACCATTCAGAGCCACATAGAACTGAGGATCCGGCACTTCACACTCAACGAGTTCGTCCTTGGTGGCGTTTACCAACCGTAAGCCGTACCTTTTTGCCAGCTCGTATAGTCGGTATTTCTCGAAAGCCTGTTCCGCAGTTCCGAGGAGGGTATCTGATTCTATGACAGATACGTTTGAGGTCTTTTCCTTAGTTAACTTCAGCACCGCATCTAGAACCTGAAAGCTCGTCGCGGCGCCCCTTGGTATTTCGCCCTGCATGTATTTCGGAATTCTGACGAGATTAGGTTTCACTGTGACATTAGAGCTCGCCTTTAGTGCTTCCTCAAATCCTCCTGCCAGCCTCACAGCCTCCTTCACACTGTCATACGGGTCCTCAAAATCCTCCACCTTTACAACCGACACTCTGGCACGTCTTGACATCACAGCTCAGCACCTATCAGTGATTCACTCTCACTACAACAGTCAAGAGTTAACCCGTCTGGCATGAATCTAGATATAACACTTCCCCCAGCTCACAGATGGGTTAAGACGCGGGCAACAAACGGCTTGAACCCCTCCACGCCGCTTGTTTAAGAATGGCCCAGACGCCTCTTGCTGAGCATTTCTCTCAGAGTTTCACGGATCCATGAATAGCCTCCTAGCCTGAAAAAAGAATTACTAAATCTACTGAGGTATTGAATTGATGAAGTATAATCTGGAAAAGTTCAGGGGGCTTCCGGTACAATTGATATCGGGCTCACACCGGATCCTCCCAAGATCTGAAAGAGAGAAGGGTAAGCATCAAACTGTGTAAGAATAGGTGAGGATCTGTTTGCTAAGCTCATCCTCTTGATATGAGTATGTATGCGAGGTTTTGATCATAAGATCGACGAGTTTCAGTGTGTAGCATGTTCAGTGAGGCATACATCAAAAAAGTTGATAACCAACCCCAGATTACTAGACTAGGTAGAAGGGGTCGCCAAAGGATAGAGATGCCAAAGCTTAGAGTCGTAAGGCGGAATAGCGACATCTTCATCGAAGATGAGACCAACGCACCTGTGATAGTTCCGGTCTCAAATGCAGAAGTGAAACCTCATGAAGTCTATGAGGGGTTGCTGGCGAGGGGGCTGACACTGCCTAGCAGAGAGGATTTCCTTTACGTGTTGATGCAGGTAATATACAGAAATGAAGACTTCGAGGTGGAGATGTCCTAGCTTTCCGCCAACCGAACCTGTAGATGCCAGAGCCGGTAACTAATGTGCAGATGAATTGATCTGTTGCGCCAGCCTCTTGACTAGATCACAAAGCGAGCTTGTACTCGTTGTTGTTTCAAATAGGTGGTCTTGCAGGTTTCCAGATACCAGTTCACCGTGGCTGGTTCCTCACCTTTGTTCTGATCCTCCTAGTATCATTGACTGACTACATGCCTCTGAGCCACTGGGGCCTGGCGTCGGCAGCACACTGGACCATTGGCCTTATCCCACTCTGCTCCTCTTGAATATGGTTTCTGCAATAACACCTTCTCGAGTGCTTGGGCCTTCTTCTAGGATTTCCAATAGGCGGAGGAAGAATACTTTGTTCCGCTATCTGGATCTGAAAGAAGGGCATCATCAGAGCCGCAAGGGCAGCGATAAGCATAGGGGTCGAGTCTGCATTCCTGCCGAACGCGGGCGATTTCATAATCCCATTCGCCGGTCTGAGCCGTAATCAATCTCAGTGGGTCGCGATCACTATCGAGTATCATGCAACTGATAGAAAGAATGGCCGGGGTTAGACTAATCAAAGAAGCTGTCGAAGCTCTGAATGGATGCTAGATTACGATGTTGGATAAATGTCGGTTATCCTGTGGGGGGTTGCTTAGGATCGTAATTCACAGTGACGCCTCCAGATCGTGAAGGCTCAGACCGAGCTAAGTCTATAAGATAGGTAATCGAGCAGATCCGTAGTAGAGATGAGTGGGAATGGTTGAGGATCCAATATGCGGAATGACTGTAGACGAGAGTTCTAGGTTTACAAGCATATATCAGGGCAGAACCTACTACTTCTGTTCGCGAAGTTGCAAAGAGGACTTCGACAGGAACCCTGGCAAGTACACCTGAAGGACTAGGGGCAGCTTGTTTCTCCTATATTGAGGCTGCTCTCCAACGGGTCGAGGAAAATGGCGAAAGATCCAGTCTGCGGAATGTATGTCGACGAGAAAACAAGCAAACTCAAGGCCACGGTTCATGGATTAGACTATTACTTCTGCAGTGAAGGTTGCCTCAAAACATTCCTCAGACCTGAAGTTGAGCTCCGGAACCTGAAGATACTTGTGGTCTTCAGCATGACGCTAGCCATTCCGACGCTTATCTTCACCCATCTGCCAGTACTTCCTGTTCTCCCAATTAATGTATGGCTCTTCATACTCGCCACGCCAGTACAGTTCATCGGAGGCCAGAGATACTACAGAGGCGCATTTGATGCTGTCCGGAACAGAAGCGCCAATATGGACACGTTGATCGCGGTCGGCACCTCTGCTGCTTGGGTATACAGCACAATAGTCACATTCGCTCCATCAATATTTCCTGATGGGGAAGTCTACTTTGACACCTCGGCAGTCATTATAGCCCTGATACTGCTCGGCAGACTCTTCGAGGATATCGCTAAGGTGAAGGCCTCAGACGCTATCAGGAAGCTGATGGAGCTCCAACCAACAGTCGCTACCGTAGTGAGGGATGGCTCAGAAACGGAGATCCCGATAGAGAAGGTGGAGAGCGGCGATACCGTTATCGTCCGCCCTGGTGAAAGGATACCTGTTGATGGTGAGGTGATCGAAGGCTACTCCTACGTCGATGAGAAGATGGTAACCGGTGAAAGCATGCCAGCAGAGAAGACAGTTGGAGATCGAGTCATAGCGGCAACGATCAACAGGTCAGGCCTTATCAAACTCAGGGCAACGAAGGTGGGCAAGGACACTATGCTCTCACAAATAATCAGACTTGTTGAAGAGGCGCAAGTCGCGAGAGCGCCTATCCAGAGACTTGCCGACTCTGTCTCATCATACTTCGTTCCTGCAGTGATCTTCATCGCCTTCACGTCTTTCGCAGTATGGAACCTTTTCGGTCAAGGCTTCACGTTCTCTCTAGGAGTCTTCATCTCCGTTCTGATAATCGCCTGCCCCTGCGCACTGGGAATCGCAACGCCAACCGCCATAATGGTCGGCACAGGTAAAGGCGCTGAGAACGGTATACTGATCAAAGGCGGTGAGTATTTGGAGAAGGCACATAAGCTCAACACAGTAGTCCTCGACAAGACTGGAACCTTGACTAAAGGTGAGCCATCGGTTACAGATGTGGTCACAGCCCACAACTATACCGAAGATCAAGTGCTTGCATTCTCAGCCTCGGCTGAGAGCGGGTCAGAACATCCTCTTGGAGAGGCGTTCGTGCGGGCTGCAAGAGACAAGAGACTTACAATACCACGCCTTGAATCTTTCGAGGCCCTACCAGGAAGAGGGGTGGCGGCAACATGTTCCGGAAAGAAGGTCTTGTTAGGTAATCGTAGACTGATGATGGAGAATGGGTTGCCGATCGCCCATGTCGAGAGCAGGATAAAAGATCTTGAAAGCCAGGGTAAGACGGTGATGCTCACGGCTATCGAGGGTAAGCTTGCAGGGATAGTTGCAGTAGCCGACACATTGAAAGAGACCTCAAGAAGCGCCGTCGATCAACTTCGTAGAATGAATCTGGAAGTGATAATGCTCACCGGAGATAATGAGCGTACAGCCAAGGCTATATCTAAGCAGCTCGGGATCGACCGGGTTATAGCAGAGATATTGCCTGCGGATAAGGCTGAGATCATAAGGAAGCTCCAGTCAGAGGGCAAGATTGTTGGAATGGTTGGGGACGGAGTGAATGACGCACCTGCACTAGCACAGTCAGATGTTGGGATAGCTATCGGAGGTGGGACAGACATCGCGTTGGAGACAGGGGGAATCGTCTTGATAAGAGATGACCTCCGCGACGTTGCAGCGGCTATCCAGCTAAGCAAGCGCACAGTGAGAAAGATAAAGCAGAACCTATTCTGGGCCTTCTTCTACAACACTGTACTAATCCCGGTAGCTGCTGGTCTTCTTTATCCAATCCTTGGGATATTGTTGAATCCGATGTTTGCCGCGGCAGCGATGTCCTTCAGCTCAGTGACTGTTGTTGCAAACTCCCTCCTGCTGAGGAGATTCACCTCGAAAATCTACTGACTCATAAGAGCTGGGACAAGAACACTAGACTGCACCTCTGGAGAGAGAAACGTGTGACTAAGCTTCTTTACATAGTTATCGACGGACTCGGGGATCTGCCTCTACCGGAGCTTCAGAATAGAACCCCCCTGGAGGCTGCTCAAACCCCTAACCTTGATGTACTAGCAGCAAACGGGAAGCTCGGATTGATGTATACGGTTGAGAGGGGGATAGCTCCTGAGAGCGATGTTGCGGTCATGTCGATACTCGGATACGACCCAGCGATGTACTATACAGGTAGAGGGCCACTAGAGGCGTATGGTGCAGGGCTGAGACTGAAAGATGGAGATCTCGCGTTGAGGTGCAATTTTGCAACCATAGACAGCAGGGGTAGGATCGTAGACAGGCGTGCTGGAAGAAACCTAACAACCGCTGAGGCGGCTGAGCTAAGCAGATCGATCAATTCAGAGATCAGGCTGAACACAGTTGCTTCCGAGTTTGAATTCAGAAGCACAATAGGCCACCGAGCGGTCTTGATCATCAAGAGAATCAGCGGCCTTCTATCAGGGAATATTACAAACACCGACCCTGCATACGCACGGGCGAAAGGTTTCGGGGTAGCTGAATCCAAGCTTGGAGTTGAGAGCTATATTGAAGAATGTAAACCTTTGGATGATAGTTATGAGGCCAAGCTCTCCGCTGAACTGGTAAATGAATTCACGAAGAAGACTATTTCTCTGTTAAGCGATCACCCTGTGAATCTGAGACGGCGCGTAGACGGTAAACTGGAGGCTAATGGGATTCTATCACGTGATGCAGGAAGTAGGCTGCCTAACCTCTTCAACATCAAGCAGAAGTATAGCGTAGACTTTGCATGTCTGGCTGAAATGCCAGTGGAAAAAGCGATAGCCAGGTTGGCCGGCATGTCTGTAATAGAGGTTCCACCGCCCTCAGGCAACCTCGCCCATGATAGTAGACTGAAAGCTGAGAGACTGCTCCAGAATCTTGGGCTTCATGAAGTTTTCTATGTACATATCAAAGGCCCTGATGAACCAGCTCATGACGGCGATTGCATGGCGAAGAAGAGGTCGATAGAGGAGATCGACAGAGAATTCTTTGGAAAGCTGCTTGGATCGCTCAGTTTAGAGAAGGTTCTGTTCTGCGTTACCGCTGACCATTCCACCCCTTGCAGCATGAAGGCACACTCAGGTGACCCTGTTCCCATTCTTATCTCGGGAAAAGGCATAGAGTCTGATGGCTTAAGCAGGTTCTGCGAGAGTGAATGTGCAAAGGGGAGTCTTGGAGTTATTGACAAAGGGTTGAAGCTGATTCCAATTTTAGTCTCCTTACTAAGGACTGGTCGAGGTGAATCCAGATGAGGTATGAGGGGAGGACTATTAGGGCGGTGCTGACTTGAGGTAATGCAGCAATGGTGAAGGCTTCCATAACAGATCTCCCAGATGAATTCTATAGGGGGAAGACCGTACTGGTCAGGGTTGATTACAATGTTCCTCTAAGAGAGGGAAACGTTGCTGACGATTACAGGATAAGAGTTTCAATCCCTACACTGAACTATCTTTCATCACGAGCAGCCAAACTTGTTCTAGCCTCTCACCTGGGGAGACCTGAAGGTAAACGCGACATGAAGATGTCGTTGAGACCTGTTGCTATGCGGCTCCAGAGCCTACTACCTGGCCGAGGTGTCAGGTGGGTCGGTGAGTGCGTCGGTCCTGAAGCGAACAGGGCGGTGAAGGAATTGAAGAATGGGGAGATCTTAATGCTTGAGAATCTACGATTTCATGATGGGGAAGAGAAGAATGAAGAGAACTTCTCTTCTTCCTTGGCCTCCTTGGCCGAGATCTTTGTGAATGAAGCCTTCAGCGCCTCCCATAGGAAACACGCATCAGTATACGGAGCGCCGGCGCTGCTCCAGT
This sequence comes from Candidatus Bathyarchaeota archaeon, assembly GCA_018397035.1. Classification (GTDB taxonomy): domain Archaea; phylum Thermoproteota; class Bathyarchaeia; order 40CM-2-53-6; family RBG-13-38-9; genus JAGTQV01. Next base: position 29,750 of record JAGTQV010000002.1, read on the forward strand.
ATAGGCTTGCAGGAATCCATATGGGAAGAGAGTTGGCGTATCTCACTAAAGTTAGAGAGCTTCCAGATAGACCTTTCGTGCTTGCTGTTGGGGGTGCGAAGATCCGTGACAAGATAGATGCTTTAAGAAGGTTGATCGAGAAAGCAGATAAGGTGCTTGTTGGCGGTTGTGTAGCATACACCTTTCTTGCTTCTAAAGGGATCTCGGTCGGTAGGTCCCCGGTTGAGAACGAGTTTGTCCCATGGGCAAGTGAAGCCCTCCGCAAAGAAGGGAAGATCATCCTCCCGCATGACCATTTAGCCGCGCTAGACGCCGAATCTGTCAGTCAAGTAAGCTTGATAGAGGGAGAGATCCCACAGAATCTGATAGGGTTCGACATCGGCCCCTCGACCTCACAAACCTACATCTCCACGATACTCTCTGCTGGTGGGACAGTATTCTGGAATGGTCCAATGGGACTATTCGAGATGAGGAGGTTTTCCTATGGAACCACAGGCGTTGCTCTGGCAATGGCCTTGGCCAAGTTTCGCGGAGCAACAACAATCGTTGGAGGCGGTGACTCAGTCTCAGCACTCGCTAAGGCTGGTGTGATGGACTCTGAGATTAGCCATGTTTCAACAGGTGGGGGGGCCGCGTTGGAGTATATAGGCGGCAAGACACTTCCAGGCGTAGAGGTGCTCAGTAACAGGTAACTGGAGCTCAGCTGTTCCGGGCTCTACGCTTGGGAAAGAAATGAAAGGTTGTGCTTTCAGATCAGGATGTTCAACACGCCTCAAAGTTCGGATCGCCATGCATGCCGGATAGTCATGCATGTTGATCTAGATGCCTTCTTCGCTGCTGTAGAGGAGAAGAATCACCCGGAGTATGTGGGTAAACCGATAATAGTCGGCGCCGACCCGAAACAAGGAAAAGGCCGGGGGGTAGTTAGCACATGCAACTACGTGGCCAGAGAATTTGGGGTACGTTCTGCCATGCCTATATCCCGTGCTTGGAGACTATGCCCCCACGGAGTGTACCTGCCTGTAAACTATGAACTCTACGAGCAGGTCTCCACCCGGATAATGAGTATCCTTAGGAAGTATGCTGACAGGTTTGAGCAGGTTGGAATCGACGAGGCTTTTCTGGAGATAAGCCAGAAGGCCTCAAGTTTCGAAGAGGCTGAGAGAATAGCTAGGGAGATCAAGTCTGCCATACGAGACAGTGAAGGCTTAACCTGCTCCGTCGGCATAGGACCTAACAAGCTGGTGGCTAAGATAGCCAGTGACTACCGGAAACCTGACGGGTTGACTGTTGTCAGAGAGGACTCCATGAAGCATTTTCTTCATCCTTTAAGCGTTGAGAAGATATGGGGCATTGGGAAAAAGACTAAGGAACGGTTGAATTCGATGGGTATAAGAACTATAGGGGACCTATCATCATGTGACGTAGCACGGCTGCGAAAGCAATTCGGCTCCTTAGGTGAAGAGTTCCACAGGATGTCCCAAGGAATAGATGAGTCTGATGTCTTGGAGGAATCTCCTCCGAAATCTTTCAGTAGAGAGCACACCTTCCAAGAGGATACCTCAGACAAAAGTCAGATACAGTCCACAATCAATGATCTCTGTACCGACGTCGCGTCTCAAGTCTCGAGGAATGGTTTCCTCTTCAGAACGGTCACGATTAAGATCCGTTACGAGGACTTCGAGACGCATACACGTTCCAGAACGTTGCCGTTCGCAACGTCAAACCCTGAATCTTTGAAGGTGACAGCCGCCAGACTGTTTGATCCATTCCTTCCAGAAAATAAGAGGATTAGACTATTAGGGGTTAGAGCCTCAAGCCTCACCAAGAAGACGAAACAGAGAATACTGGAGATCTGAACGCCTGTATAGACACTGCGACGACTAGGAGACTGTTTGATCGAATGAATAGGAGAGGTTGTAGATCCCGAACATGATCATGAGGGCTCCCAGCATCCTGACCAGATATATCCTGTTACCGTGTCTTTCAAGAGCCATCAGAGATCTCGTCTTCGATAGTAGAAAACCCATAGCAGCAGCAAAGATCCCTTGACTTCCACTCAGTCCTTCAGAGATCTGAACAGAGAACCCTAAAGAATAGAACATCAAGACATAAGCGAAATACTGCGCTATGATCGCCAAGAGCACGACCACTAACGCTCTTCTCCATTCTCCCTTCAGACATTCCCAATCCCCTTCACGAAACAGTACAGGTGACAACACAAGCAGGGTCCCAAACCATCCTAGTTCACGCCATATTAGAAAGTTGAAGCTTGATACAAGTCTCATCGCAGGCTTGACCGCGATATTCCCTGCAGCGTAGAGCAGCGCAGATGCTGAGAAAATCAGGAGAGCTTTGTTCTTGAGAGAGAAGAGCCGTCTTATGCCAACCGTTTCATCCCACGTCGTCATTATCGCCCCTACCATAGCCACCAGTATCCACAGCACAGTATCATAACCGTAGAACTCATTCAAGAGGAAGAAGCTGAGAGGGATCACGAATACAGGCTTGACTCCAAGGACTGGAACGGCCAGGGATGCATCATACCTTGATAAGCCGTAGTACATCAGCAGATAGGCGATGATAGAGGTCACTCCGGATACGTAGGCATATGGTATCACCTCGGCTGGCGGAAGAAAGATCTCGCTAGGCACCAACAAATATGTCATTACCGGAAAGAGGACTACGATCAGGATGCCCTGCATGTATACAAATGATATGAAACTCGACATCTTCCTTGAAATAACGTATTTTGCTATGAATGTAAAGATGGAAAAGAACAGGGACGCCGTGATCGCGTAAAGCATGAACAACTCCAATCAACTTCACTTCTCTAGAATCCTGAGGCATGATTACTCTCAAGATCCTTTTGGAGGCTGCAAGCCATCTGCATCCCCCAGTCCCTTTATCTAGTTTGTTCAACACGCCGCTTTCCCCCAAAGGAAGATTGCTGGGGAGATAATGTTTTCGATGCCTTTAAACACCTGACATTGAATTGGAGAAATGAACTGAAACCTCCACCGCCACTACAAGGGTGTATCGAATGAGTGAAATCTTGATGGAGTCCAACTATCCATGGCCGCTCTTCAAGAGAGGCAAAGTCAGAGACGTGTACCAGATGAGAGACTGCTTATTGATAGTCTCCACTGACAGGGTTTCAGCTTTTGACGTTGTTCTTCCTAGCGGAATCCCATTCAAAGGGTGGGCTCTTAATCAACTTTCGGCATACTGGTTTGAGAGATCCAAGTCAGTGTTTCCGAATCACTTCATCGAGAAGATAGATGACAGAGGCATGAAAGTTAAGAAGGCTGAGAGGATAGATATCGAGTGGGTAGCCAGAGGCTACATCTACGGCTCAGCGTGGCGCAGTTACCAGAGAGGAGAGCGCACCATGAGTGGAGTCACTCTCCCTAATGGGTTACAGTTGGCTGAGGAACTGCCTGAAGCCGTACTGACCCCAACCACCAAGAGTGAAGTGGGACATGATGTTGAACTTTCCAGAGCCGCCGCCCTTGACAGGGGACTGGTCACAGTGGAGGAGTGGTCCACACTTGAGGAGGCAACCTTCAGGCTTTACGATTTCTACAAGGCAGAAGCTTTGAAGAGAGGCTTGATCATTCCTGACTTCAAGCTTGAGTATGGAAGAGTAGATGGTGAACTTATACAGATAGATGAGCCTCCTACCCATGATTCAGCCCGCTTATGGTCTAAGGAGGACTACCGCGTGGGCGAGAGGCAGGAAGCCTATTCCCTTGATAAAGAGTTCCTGAGAGACTTCCTGCTTAGAATAGGGTATAGGGGGGACGGCCCTCCCCCAATTCTTCCTCCAATCCTCATAGACCAGGTTTCTAAGCGCTGTGTTGGAGCATACAAGGTCCTGACAGGCCAAGCCACACTCAAGGACTTCAAACTGTTGAGCGTAGACCAGGTTCTTGCCAGTCTGGGGATAAAGAGGTAGCCGCTGTCTTGGCCAGTCTAGGCTCTTATGATCTTGTATCCTGAAGCTTTCTTGAGGCGATTCATAATCGCAAGGCCAAGACCCCTCTCATCTATACCCTCAGCAAATATCACGTCTACATTTGCCTCATCAAACCTTCTGAGGACATCAAAGAGGTCTCTGGCGATCTCTTGTTTTGAACGGCCAAGTTCCTCTAAGTGGGAGGCGTTGTAAAGTTTCCCGGTTGTCCTCGCCACACCGATTCTTAGCTTCTTCGGACTGAGTTCCCGTATTAACTGCTCAATCTTCATTTGAACATTCTGTTGATCCCCAACAACAACTATTAACTCCGCCCTCGGCGCGTAATGTCGATACTTCATCCCAGGCGACCTCACAGCGCCTCCGTAGGAAACATCCTGTAAGACTGATGGGTGTACCTGGACTGTGCGTACGACCTTCCTGAGCATCTCAAAGGTCACAGCTCCTGGCCTCAGGAGTTCTGGCGGGTTCACAGTGAGGTCTACCACTGTAGACTCTAAACCGAGCCTCGTCGCACCTCCATCTATGATCATGTCTACCTCTCCTTCAAGGTCCTGGAGCACATGTTGAGCTCTTGTTGGGCTTGGCCTCCCGGCCTTGTTTGCTGATGGCGCAGCGATTGGTATCCCGGACTCCTCAATCAATCGAGATGCGACCTTATGGTCAGGCATACGCACCGCGACTGTAGGCAGGCTGGCAGTCGTCTCATCGGGGACTATAGGTTCCTTCTCTAACACTATCGTAAGCGGGCCTGGAAAGAATCTCTCAATGAGCGCCTCAGCCTCTCTGGGGATTCTCTTTGCTAGCATGTAGATCTGGTCTATGCTGGCTACGTGGACTATGAGGGGATTATCCAGAGGTCTTCCTTTCGCATGAAATATCTTCTTGACTGCTGCTGGATCAAGCGCGTTTGCTCCTAACCCATAGACAGTCTCTGTAGGAAATGCGACTAGGCCGCCTTGTCTCACTATCTCCGCTGCTCTTCTGAGAATCGACCTGTCCGGCTCCAGCGGGTCAACTCTGCAGATTACGGTCATCCTACCCCAAGTTGACATCCCCTACGTATAAACACTCTATTCTGGAAGGTGTACTCTTGATGGCAACATCAAGATTTATTCAAGGTCTCTTTGCAGTCGCTCTGAGATAGACCTCGCATGCTCGAAACCTTTATAGGAACTGCTTGGCCGTGAGATGGAGACATTGACTCGTGAGGCGCATCTGAATGGGTGAGGAGAGGGATGGGAAGCCTGAGGATAGCAAGAGCACACACTACAGAAGAGCTCCTAGACTCTATGCCCCCATTCAGGGATGCAGAGAAGGTTCTTGAGCTACCCACCCCTGAACTCCTCAGGCATCTCGATACTTCTCCCATGGGCCTCAGCTCCAAGGAGGCTAGGAAACGTCTTGAGATATACGGCTACAACGAACTCACCAAAAGAAAGAAACGGACCACCATCGTTGAGTTCCTCCTTCACTTCCGCTGTCCTTTAGTGATAATTCTACTGATGGCTGGTCTGATCTCCATCTTCTTCGGGGAGACTGTAAATGCTGCGATCATCTTCTCGATCGTATTCATCAGCATCATGCTTCTTTTTTTTCAGGAATCTAAGGCCGAAAAAGCTGCTGAGGTACTGCGTGAAAAAGTGAGTACAACCTCGACAGTCCTCAGAGACAGCACCAAGAAGGAAGTCAAGCTTTCTGAGATAGTACCAGGAGACATAGTATACCTTTCGGCCGGAGATCTAGTGCCTGCGGACGCAAGAATACTTAGTGGAAAGGATCTCTTCGTAAACCAATCAGCCCTGACAGGTGAATCATTCCCTGTAGAGAAGGCGGCGACGCAGCCGGTCAGCCGCCTAAACCCCGTCACCGAATGGAATGATTGCCTCTTCTTCGGAACCTCAGTCGTAAGCGGAACAGCGATCGCTGTCGCCGTAAAAACTGGTGACCTAACCGAGTATGGAAAGATCGCCAGGAAGCTGGCTGCAAGACCACCTGAAACAGAGTTCGAGAGAGGATTGACCAGATTCGGATTCTTAATAATGGAAGTCACCTTTCTTCTGGTGCTGTTCGTCTTTTTCATAAATGCGCTGTACAAACGTGATGTGTTAGAGTCGCTGCTGTTCTCCGTTGCCTTGGCAGTCGGCCTGACGCCCGAACTGCTGCCGATGATCTTAGTCGTCAACCTGTCTAGAGGCGCCCTGAACATGTCCAAGAGAGGAGTCATCGTGAAACGTTTGGCAGCGATCCAGAACTTCGGGAGTATGGATGTTCTTTGCACAGACAAGACCGGCACCCTCACGGAGAACGTGATTACACTTGTACTGCATGTTGATCCGGAGGGTAATGATAGTGAAAAGGTTCTTCTGTACTCCTTTCTGAACAGTTCTTTACAAACTGGATTAAGGAGCCCTCTCGATGATGCCATACTCAAACATGAAGTGATTGATATAAGCCGCTACCGGAAGATCGATGAGGTGCCGTTTGACTTCACGAGGAAGCGAGTATCAGTCATCGTCGAATGCGGGGGGGAGAGGGTTCTAATCGCTAAGGGGGCTCCTGAAGAGATTCTGAGAGTATGCTCCTACTGTGAACTCCAAGACCAAGTGGTTGATGTGACAAGTGAACTGCAAGGCAAGATTGAGAATAGGTACCGTGACTTAAGCGCTAACGGATTCAGGGTCTTATCGGTATCCTACAAGAAGATGAGGGAGGAGAAGCCGGCATACACGGTCGTCGATGAGGTTGACATGGTCTTCCTAGGTTTCGTAGCTTTCTTCGATCCTCCGAAAGCGACAGCCAGAGAATCCTTGCGGTTGCTGAGAAAAGCGGGAATAGAACTGAAGATCCTCACTGGCGACAATGAGTTAGTCACAAAGAAGACGTGTGAGCAACTCGGCTTCAAGATAAAAGGGGTCGTTCTCGGAAGTGAACTTACCGAGATCCAAGATGAAGCTATTGGAAGAGTTGTAGAGGAAGCCAATATCTTCGCGAGGGTAACGCCAGCCCAGAAAGACAGGATAATGATTGAACTTAAGAAGAACGGTCACGTAGTCGGTTTCCTCGGAGATGGAATAAACGACTCACCCTCCCTGAAGACTGCTGATGTCGGAATATCTGTTGATAACGCTGTAGATGTGGCGAAGGAGTCTGCGGACATAATACTGTTGAGTAAGCGCCTGAGAGTCCTCTATGAGGGAGTTATGGAAGGCCGCAGAACATTCGGTAATACGATGAAGTACGTCATGATGGGGACGAGCTCAAACTTCGGCAACATGTTCAGCGTGGCCGGAGCATCGCTGTTCCTGCCGTTCTTACCCATGCTCCCTGTACAGATACTTCTTAACAATCTGCTGTACGATCTCTCTGAACTCGCCATTCCAACAGACAACGTCGATCCTGAGTACGTCGAGAAGGCAAAGCGATGGGATATGTCTTTTGTGAGGAAGTCCATGATCTTTTTCGGACCGATAAGTTCCGCCTTTGACTTCTTGACATTCTTCATAATGCTGCTCATCTTCAGAGCTACTGAACCGCTCTTCCAAACGGCTTGGTTCCTTGAATCTTTATGCACCCAGACCTTAGTCATCTTCGTCATAAGAACTAGGAGAACCCCCTTCTATAGGAGCAGCCCAAGTCGACTTCTAGCCTTCAGCGCCCTGGCAGTGGTTGCCGCAGCCCTCCTAACGCCTTTCACACAATTAGGGGCAGTATTCAAGTTTGTCCAGCCTCCCCCGGCCTTCTTCGGGATCCTTGCAGGGTTGATCAGTGTATACCTACTGGTAGTCGAACTGGTGAAGAGATGGTTCTTCAGCCGTTGGGGCTACCAGACATAGTCTAGCTGGGCGGCGGAATTCCGGAGCGGCTCTCCAACATCAACTGCCCGCCCCCTCACACGCCATACTGGACTCTTGCAGAGGCTTCGTCGTCATCTCCCCCTCCATTATAGCTTCAGCACCTGTCACAGCCGCCAACCCCGCCGCTATAGTAGTAATGCATGGAACGTTACACTCAACAGCAGCCCTCCTGATGTCGTAACCATCTTTCCTAGGATTTTTACCGCTGAGTATCTGCGCAACGCCGGATATAGCTTCAGCACCTGTCACAGCCGCCAACCCCGCCGCTATAGTAGTAATGCATGGAACGTTACACTCAACAGCAGCCCTCCTGATGTCGTAACCATCTTTCCTAGGATTTTTACCGCTGGGCGTATTGATTATCAGGTCGATCTGTCTGTTGATAATCATGTCGACTATGTTCGGTCTACCCCCAGCAGTCTTGTAGACCGTCTCAACCTCAATTCCGGCGTTGCGCAGATACTCAGCGGTCCCCTTGGTGGCCACTATATCAAAGCCTAGACCCCTAAGCTTCTCGGCTACACGTGCAGCCTTAGGCTTATCCCTGTCCTTCACACTTATGAAGGCCACACCTTTCATCGGGATCTTCATTCCTGCAGCCAGTTCCGCTTCATAGTACGCCATTCCAAAATCATAGTCTATGCCCATCACTTCGCCGGTCGATTTCATCTCTGGCGCAAGCTTTGAGTCAACGCCGGGCAGCTTGTTGAAATGGAAGACTGCCTCCTTGACGACTGTATGTTTCAGGTTAAGCCTCTCCTTAACCTCGAGTTCCTTCAGCTTCTTGCCTGTCATGAGTTTAGCCGCGATCTTCGCTAAGGGTATGCCTGTAGCCTTGCTTACGAAGGGTACTATTCTTGACGACCTGGAATTCCCTCAAGCACGTAGACCACATCATCTTTCACGGCATACTGTATTTTTTATTAAACCGACAACACCGAGCGCCAGAGCCATCTTTCTTGTATAGTCCTTTATGGTCTCGACTACTTTGCTGTTGAGACTGATGGGAGGAAGTACGCAGGCCGAGTCTACTGAGTGAACTCCGGCCTATTCTATGTGCTCCATTATACCTCCTATGACGACCTCTTCACCATCGCAGGGGGCGTCGACCTCCACCTCCAGAGCATCCTCGATGAACTTGTCTATCAGGATGGGGATCCCAAGAGAGACGTCAAGCGCTTCGGTCACATACTCCCTCAACGCCTCATCGTCATATACTATGTCCATCGCCCTTCCGCCTAGAACATATGACGGCCTAACCAAGACGGGGTACCCCAGTCCCCTTGCAACAACTATAGCTCCCTCGATGCTGTATGCGAACCCGTCCTCAGGCTGCGGCATCTTCATCTTCTTCAAGAGTTCGGCGAATCTCTCCCTGTATTCCGCCGTGTCGATAGCGTCCGGTGGAGCCCCTAAGATTCTCACGTTATTCCTCGACAACTCCTTCAGGATCCTCATTCTCAACTATGTCCAGAACACCTTCTGTAGTGATGGGTTCGAAGTATAGTCTGTCTGAAGTATCATAGTCAGTCGAGACTGTCTCTGGGTTGCTTTTAACCATCACGACCTCGTATCCATCCTCTCTCAGTGGGAGGGCGCTGTGAACACGGCAGTAGCCGAACTCTATACCTTGACCGATCCTGTTTGGTCCGGAGCGCAGTACGACTATCTTCCTCCTCTTGGTCGGTGCAGAATCGTTCTCAGCCTCGTATGTGGAGTAGTAGTATGGAGTCTTTGCCTCGAACTCCCCAGCACACGTATCCACCATCTTGTACACTGCCTATATTGACTTTGACCTCCGCCTACTCCTAACCTCGCTCTCAGTAGTTCCTAGGAGATGGGCTAATTGAATATCTGAGAAGCTGAGGATCTCCGCTTCTTTCAAAAGCTGAGTCGGAACCATTCTCAATGTGTATTTCTTAAGCTGTTACTCCATATCTACGATGTTCTTGATCTTTCTTTTCGATGAACCGGATATCAATGTCTGTGAGGTTCGCTATCTCCCGTGTTTCAATTCCCTCCTTGATTGCATACCGAATATAGAAGATGCGCTCATGATCTGAAACCCTGAGCCGGTGAACTATCTCTTCCCTTGACGGGGTGATGTCCCTACCGTCAGCGCCGAGGCCGGCGGCCTCCAAGGAGTTCGTCAACCGCGAACCCGTGGCTCTGAGTTGATATGAAGACCCTCCCTATCTACAGATCCTTGACTGGCTGATTCGAGCCTCGATGACCGAACCTAAGTTTGAAGGTCTTCCCGCCTAGGGCCAAGCTTACCAGCGGGAGGCCTAAGCAGATCCCTGCCATTAGTACTTGGCCCGCTAAACTCTTGCCTGTATGAATTGTGGAGATAACCCTTGCTGGGTCGCCGGGGCCGTTAGATATGAAGATGGCATCAGGATCATACTGCATCACCTTTCCTACAGGCGTGTTGTATGGTACCAGATGGAGGTTCACATCTCTGAGCTTCAGCTGTCTTATGATGCTTCTCTCTACGCCGCAGTCCAGCATCACGGCACTATACTTGCCGCCAGCGTCTATGGATCTCGGCCTGTTTACACAGACCTTGTCCACAAGATCTAGTTCTAGATGTGTGGTTGCTCGATGGCTGCCTGAATGGGTTGTTCCCTGCTGGGCATATCCTTATCAGCGAAGACCGCTAAGGCCGCTTTCATAGTGCCGTGAATTCTTGTCTTCAGGGTTAGCATCCTCGTATCGGCGCCTTCGATCCTTGGGACGCCGAACTCACTTAGAAACTGATCCAGATTCCTCTAGCTCCTCCAGTTACTCGGTTCCAGGCACAGATGCTTGATCACGAATCCTCTCACATGTATCCCTATCACTCTCATAGCCCTCACTGCTTACTCCATAGTTGCCGATGAGAGGATAGGTCATCATGAGTATCTGCCCAGCATAGCTTTGATCCGTTAAGACCTCAACATAACCGGTCATGGAGGTGTTGAAGACAAGCTCACCCTGAACGAGGCCTTCTGCCATAAAACCGAATCCTTCAACGACTGTGCCGTCCTCTGAATTACCGCAGGCTGAAGCCTGCGGGGTCTTGCCTTCAATTCATGTAGTGGGTTAGTGTCTTCTGTTTTGATTCTTTGTATGCTTTGTGGTCTAGGGCTTTCCAGTGTTTGCGTTGGGCGTGTTCGATGTACCAGTTTATGGCTTCGTTTGTGGTTGAGCCTACGCTGCGGTAGAAGTAGCCGCTGCTCCAGAATGCTTTTCCCCACAGCTTCTCTTCTATCGCATGCCACAGTTCCCTTCTTATCTTTCTGGAGCTAGCTCCCTTCAACCGTTGGGCCAGCTGGGCTACGCTGTGGTTCTTGCATGCGCCCACGAATAGGTGGCGGTGTTCAGGCCCAAACTCCACCGCATGCAATACCACCCCCACCCCCTCAGCTGTCCGCCTGAAGCTTCGCATACAGGCCTCCTTCACCCTCTCAACCCTGAACATTTCCCGCCTGTACTTTGGCGTGAATTGCAGGTGCAGGTTCGCCTCTCCAACACTATGCGGTCCCCTGACCAATTCAAATCCCAAGATTTAGCAACCTCCAGCAGTACCGTAGGTACTGTTTTCTTTCCACTCAGCGAGGCGGTAAAGCGCTCGCTGAGCCCATCCTTATTTCAGTCTTTAAGATTAGAAAAGGTTTGCATCCTCGGACTAAACTCCGAGGGATTCATTCAAACACTAAAACTAGGGCGGTCTTCACCCGTATTTCTTGAAGCTGTAGCTTCCTTCCAAGAGTGATCTGCGGCACCTCCTCCGTGACGCTCCCTAATCTCATTATGTGCTGAGCGACTTGAGCATAGTAGTCATTACGGCTTTACTGACAAAGGATTCTGTCTTGCCAACGAGACTTTGAGAAGTTCAAGTGCAACCATGGCTGCTAGGCATATTCCGATAGCTGTCGCGACATCACGTAGAGAGGGGAGCAGAATTCCAAAAGCTTCCCGTACAAACGGTATGGAGATCAGGACTGAGAGAAGGAGGACTTCCCATAGTATTGCCAGTAGCAAGAATCTGTGGGGTCTCACCTTGAAGACTGTATAGCTTAGTGAACGGCAATTAAGCGCCACTGTTAACTCAAAGAATATGAATACTAGGAATAGGTCGGTTCGAGCGACGTTCAACCCTTCTTCAAGAAGGGAAGTTAGGAAGATCCAGAAGAGAATCGGCGATATAACTAATGGAATCGTTATCAGAAACGCTTTGACATCCCTTGTGAAAATCGACTCCTTTGGATCATGTGGAGGTCTTCGCATGACGTCTGGGTCTGGTGGACTCACGCCCAAGGCTAGAGCTGGGAGCCCATCAGTGGCTAAGTTGATGTAAAGAATCTGGACAGGAATGAGGGGGAGTGGAAGGCCAAGTAGGACCCCGCCTCCAATGACGATTATTTCAATCAGATTGCATTGAAGAAGATATGTCAGGTATTTCTTTATGTTGTCAAAGATCCATCGGCCTTTCTCTATCGCCTTGACAATTGTAGCGAAATTATCGTCTGCTAACACCATGTCTGATGCTTCCTTTGTAACATCCGTGCCAGTCACGCCCATCGCGATCCCTATGTCCGCGTTCTTAACGGCTGGGGCATCATTGACTCCGTCACCAGTCATTGCTACCACCTCTCCCTTCCTCTTCCATGCCTTGACTATCTTCAACTTGTGTATTGGAGAGACTCTGGCGTATACCGTCACCTTTTCGACTATCTGCTCGAACTCTTCATCACTCATCCCTTCAAGTTCACTGCCCGTTAAGGCCAAGTCTCCTTCTTGAAATATCTCCATCTCTTTTGCTATTGCAACAGCTGTGAGTTTGTGGTCGCCGGTCATCATTATTGATCTTATCCCGACTTCCTTGGATACCCTGACCGCATGTATCGCTTCTTCCCTAGGTGGGTCCATCATTCCAATAAGCCCAAGGAAGGTCAAGTCTTCTTCCAAGTCCTCTTCATGAAAGTCAATAGTTGCCTCTGAAATCTCCTTATATGCAAGACTCAGTACTCGTAATGCATCAGCCGCCATTTTTTCACTTACACTCAGAATTTCTTGTCTCCAACCCTCTGTGAGCTTCCCAGTGCTACCTTCCTCATTGATGTAGGCGCATCTCTCCAATACAACCTCTGGAGCGCCTTTCATGAAAACCATCTTTTTCCTTCCTTCAGGCTGAGCGTGGACTGTACTCATGCGTTTCCTTTCAGAGCTGAATGGCAACTCCCCTATCCTAGGGTATTCACATCTAGTATCTTCTTGGTGGAAGCCGGCTTTCTCGGCGAACACTATCATGGCCCCCTCCGTCGGGTCGCCTCTAATGTACCATTCACCATCCTTCTCCTCCAGCTTAGCGTCGCTGCAGAGGATCGAGGCCTTCGCCAATAATGATAAGGCTGTCCCGTCAGATTTTGTATAGCTCTTCTCAAATCGTAATTCGCCTTTCGGTTCATAGCCGACGCCTGTAACTTCGATAGTCTGCCCGTCCACGTATATCCGGCGCACAGTCATCTCACCTTTCGTTAGAGTACCAGTCTTATCAGTACAGATCACTGTCGTGCTGCCCAGTGTCTCAACAGCCGCCATCTTCCTAACTAGAGCGTTTCTTCTTGCCATCTCACGCATTCCTATCGCCAGTGTGCCTGTAACGATGGCGGGTAGAGCCTCAGGAACAGCCGCAACCGCGAGGGCAACGGCAAACATTACTATTTCCAGCAGGAATGCTGACTCGAGGAAACCTTCAAGGAGGTATTCTCTAATAATACTGAGAACAGCCACTGTGAAGCAGACGCCTAATGAAATGGTGCCAAGCCACTTGCCGATTTCTTCTGTCCTCCTCTCTAGCGGTGTCTTCTCCTGAACGGCTACAGTAACCTCTTTCGCTATTTTGCCAAATTCTGTTGCCATACCGGTAGCTGTCACTATGGCTTTTCCTCTACCGTAGGTGACAGTTGTTCCAGAGAATACCATGTTTCCCCTGTCAGCTAGGTAAGTATCTGGAGAAAACAGGTCCAGCACCTTGGTAACTGGGACGGATTCCCCGGTCAAAGATGATTCATCAACTTTCAGGTTCGCTATCTCGAATAGTCTGGCGTCGGCAGGTATTCTGTCACCCGCCTCCAGTAAGACTACGTCTCCAGGAACCAGCCTGCTCGAAGGAATCTCATCCGCTTCACCGTTCCTTAGTACAGTTATGGTTGGAGACAACATCTTCTTCAAAGATTCAAGAGCTCTCTCGGCACGGTATTCCTGAATGAAGCCAAGGCCAGCTGAGGCTGCGATGATGATGAGGATCACTATGGCGTCGATAGTCTCTCCAATAATGGCTGAGAATACTGTGGCAAACAGTAGAATAATGATAAGTACGCTCTTGAACTGGCTAAGCAGAATTCTGAGGGGGTGGGGCCTCTTCTCAGCTTCAATCTCATTGAGGCCAAACCTTCGCAGCCGAAGCCCAGCCTCTTCCTCAGTCAGACCATTAAGACTTGTCTCAAGACTTGACAGGACTTCCTCGATGTCCATTGAATGCCAAGCTTTCTGCTCCATCTTAATCTTCACACGTTTTCCATATCATAAAGCTCCGAGCTATATGGGCTATGACTGGCAGGTTCAGGAAATGGTCATTATGAGTGGAGAGGAGTTTGATCTGCTTTTCTGTGGCTGCAGCCATGCCGGGGCTGCAAGGCGGCTTAGCATGAAACCATAAGCACGGTGATCAAGGTGAGGCTTACCTTGGCGCCGGGGGTGGGATTTGAACCCACGTGACCCAGAAGGGTCATCGGCTTTCTGCGGTTTCTTAGCAAGCCGACGCCTTACCTGGTTTCCCGATTCTCATGAATCCCTAGGCAACCCCGGCACGCCTTGGCTGCTAGACGAGGAGGATCTCCTCTATCAGATGAGCTTTTCCTCCGGAATCATTTCTGACGGCTGGAGGAGTGGAACCATTCCGTGAAAACGGCAAGTCCAAATTTAGATTCCACCTAGCGCCGCGGCTTCTCCTTCCTTCCTGAGAGGAGTGCGTCAAGCGAGACATTATTAACTTTGAAGACTTGATACCTAATACCGGGTATGTCGCCCATCGCTTTGCCTTCAGCACCGCCTATTCCGCAGATCTGAACTTCGTCATGCTCATCTATGAAGTTGAGGGCTCCATCTCCTGGGGTGAACGCAGTCACCACCTTCCCATTCTTTATCAGCTGGACTCTCACCGCCTTCCTTACAGCACTATTCGGCTGGCGACATTCAATCCCTACCTTCTCCAGCACTATCCCTCTTGCTTGAGGTGCACCTTGAAGAGGGTCGGCTTTGTAGTCCAGACCGAGCATCCTCCTCTTGTATGGAGAATACTTCCATCTGAACTTCTTGCGTATACGCCTCAGCTTTCTCGCTGCCAAGAGGCCTCTGGAAGCCTTTCCCATTTCTCTATCCCGCATCTGCTGATGGTCTCCCCTCTCGATAAGACTGGAATTATAAAAACTGTTCTAAAGGTCTGTGAAACAAAAGATGGCGGGACGGATGTTTTCCTCCTTGATTCTCTCATCTAAGTTAGGGTTTCACTCGTGGAATTGCTGGTATGACTGATTGAGAGAGAAAGTCCAATTCATGTTTGACCTTGACATCAACCCCGGTTTTGGGAGGGAAGCTGACAGTTTCCAGGTCATTTGTAATCTCTAACCAGCCCATTGCTCTGCAGGGTTGCCGAGGCTACATCCTGAATGGCACAGTCGTGCCCGGTTGCTCACTTCAATGAAATCCAAGAACCCTCTTGAGTGGAATCAAAGTCTTGCCGAGCTTTCCACCGTAGTTTCCTGCTGTGATCCTTCTTACACCAGCAACGGTTGCAGCAGCTTCTATCCCAACCTTCATAGCCCTCTCGACAGAGGCTAAATCAAGCCCGTTGACGAAGACCTCATAGACGCAGTTCACTCCAGGCGGGATCTTGCTCTCCTCAACCCTGTCTTTGATCGTGGCGCAGTAAGCATCGTTCGTTGTTGCCACCGCCTGCTTGTATGTTCTTCCTCCAACTTTCGTGCCTGATGCTGCTACGCCCCCAGCGCAGGGGTTGAAGACAAGCGGGATCTCCTTCATCGCATCTACAGCAACCTCGGCAGCCAGAAGTGCTGATGCTTGAGATTCAGCAAGAATCAGGAAGTTGCCGCCGGCGACCCCTTGAGCAACTCCAAACTTGGTCTCGATATGGAAGAAGCCGTCCATTCTGGGAATCTTGTACATTGTCCGACCTCCCCTCTCAACTATCTCCTCGTAACCATCCCCAAAGAGTTGTATCGGTGTGTCTTTGACTTCAACGTAGTATTGAATCATCTCCTTCGGCATAGCGTCGAAGACCGACGTGGTAGGGACAGGGAGCGCCCCCTTCCTTATTCTGGTGATCAACCAGTACTCAAGCTCTTTCCTCTCTCTATGCCCCACATCAAGAATGTATCCAGGCCTATTGTCAGGAGTCTCTCCGGTGCTTAGCTCCTTCTCTACCCCTGCTTCACCGGGCCCTAAGGTTGCCGAGACGCCCAGCCCCTTCATCTCTTGGGCTGATGTAAGTGCCCATCGCCTTGTGGACGCCGTAACCATGAATCTTCCGATATAC
>JAGTQV010000054.1 GCA_018397035.1 Candidatus Bathyarchaeota archaeon
AAAGATTAACTATAGCCGCAAGGATTACGGCGTCGTAGTCTCCTGAATCGAGTCTACGTATCCTCGTGTCGACGTTTCCACGGATGGGGAGAGCCTTCAGGTCCGGCCTGATCCTGAGCAGCTCAGCGATCCTTCTTGGACTACTCGTCCCGACAGTTGCTCCTGAAGGAAGATCGTAAAGTCTCAGTGGCGGCTGCGATATCAGTACGTCGTTCGGTGGTGCACGCCTGGGGACTGCGGCTATAGTTAATCTTTCAGGCTGCTCAGCCGGGACATCCTTCATGCTGTGTACTGCGAAGTCAACCTCGCCGCTTACTACCGCTTCATCTATCTCCTTCTCGAAGACCCCTTTCCCGTAGATCTCCTTAAGCGGGGCAGACTCGAACCTGTCCCCAGTAGTCTCTATGATCTTGATCTTTATCTCAACACATGGATTTTTCTTCCTAAGCGCATCAACAACCGACCCTGTCTGTGCAAGTGAGAGTCTGCTCCCCCGAGTTCCAACAATCAGTCTCAGCCGTCTTCAACCTCAGCTCAGAGTTCCTTCATAGCGGAGAATGCGGCGTCGAGCGTGTGGTGCATATCGTCTTCAGTGTGGGCTGTAGTCACAAAGCATGTCTCGAACTGTGAGGGGGGAAAATAGACTCCGTGCATCATAAGTCCCTGATGGAACTTGCTATACTTTGATCTGTCTGATGATAGTGCCTTCTCTGAGTTGACTACAGGTTCGCTGGTGAAGAAGACTGTGAACATCGATGCTACATGGTTCACCTGCGCCTCAATCTTTCTGCTGGCGATGAAGTCGCTGAGGTTCTCAGCCAGCTCATCCGTGTACTCCTGAAGCTTCCCATAGATTCTTGACCCATGATCCCTGAGTTCAGTCAGGACTTTGATGGCTGCGGTGACTGAGACAGGGTTACCGCTGAATGTCCCAGCCTCGTATACTCCGCCTGTCGGCGAGAAGTTTTCCATGATCTTTTTGTTGCCGGCTACAGCCGATATCGGGAATCCGCCGCCCAAGACTTTACCTAGGCTTGCGATATCCGGTTTGACACCGTAGTATTCCTGAGCCCCTCCAAGAGCAAGCCTGTACCCTGTTATGACTTCATCGAAGATCAGGAGTGAACCATGCTTGTTTGAGGTTCTTCTAAGTTCTGTCAGGTAGCCTTCGGATGGCGGGATCACCCCCATGTTTCCGATTACCGGCTCAACGATGACCGCCGCTATCTCATCCCCTTGATCCTCAAACGTTTGATGCAGCGCGTCGACGTTATTGAATGGGAGGACGATGGTGTTCTTGGCGGTCTCTTGAGGGATGCCGAGCGATGTGGGGACGGAGATCGCCGCGGCTGATCCAGCCTTGACCAGTACACTGTCATGTGCTCCATGGTAGCAACCGTCGAACTTGACGAGTTTAGGTCTACCAGTGTAGCCTCTTGCAAGCCTGATGGCGTGCATCGTAGCTTCTGCACCGCTATTCGCCAGCCTGACCATCTCAGCGCAGGGGAGGGAGTCTGTGATGATTTCAGCCAGTTCAACCTCAGCCTCTATCGGTGTCCCGTAGACAGTCCCATCCTCGAGCTGCTTCTTGACAGCGTCAAGGATCGGCCTGTAGCTGTGGCCGAAGATTAATGCGCCGTAAGCCATGCAGTAGTCAATGTACCTGTTTCCGTCAACATCATGCAGCTGTGAGCCTTGGGCCTTCTCTGTGAAGAAGGGGTGAGGCTTGAACATTCTTACTGGACTGTTCACTCCGCCAGGAATGATCTTTGATGCTCTCTCGAAGAGGTCCCGTGATCTCAGGAGCTTAGCCATTCAGCAGCCTCCTTAGCGAAGTAGGTGAGGATCATGTCTGCCCCGGCACGTTTGATCGCTGTCAGAACCTCGAGTGCAGCCGACTTCTCGTCAAGCCAGCCCATCCTTCCAGCAGCTTTTATCATCGAGTATTCACCGCTGACATTGTAGGCTGCTGTAGGCATCCTGAAAGTGGTCTTGACTCTGTAGATAAGGTCTAGGTATGCGAGTGCAGGCTTAACCATGACTATGTCAGCCCCCTCATCAATGTCGAGTTCAACCTCCCTGAGAGCCTCATCAGAGTTTGAGTAGTCCATCTGGTAGCTTTGCCTGTCCCCGAATACAGGTCTGGAGTAGGCTGCGTCACGGAATGGCCCGTAGAAGCATGACGCATGCTTCGCCGAGTAGGCCATTATCGCGACGTTCGAGTATCCTGCTGAGTCAAGTCCCTCCCTTATAGCTTGGACCTGCCCATCCATCATGGCTGAGGGCGCGACGATGTCAGCTCCAGCCTCTGCGTGGCTCACAGCTATCAGGGTAAGGAGTCTAAGCGTCTCGTCATTGACTATCTCTCCATCCTTCACTAAGCCGCAGTGGCCGTGGTCCGTGTACTGGCAGAGGCAGACATCTGTTATGACAGCGATCTTGTCTCCGAAGACGCTCTTGACCTCTTTAACTGCAGACTGGATGACGCCATCCCTCCGGTAAGCCTCTGAGCCTGTTGCATCCTTCTTCTTCGGGATGCCGAAGAGGATGACTGAAGGAACTTTGAGTGAGGTCAGAACCTCCACCTCCTTCAGGCTGTCTTCCATCGGCAGCCGGTACTGGCCCGGCATAGAGTCTATAGGCTCAGGCTTCGAGATCCCCTCCTTGATGAATACTGGATAGATCAGGTCGTTGACTGTGAGGCTTGTACCCTTCACTAGATCTCTGATCTTCGAGGCCCTTCTCATCCGTCTCATCCTAGTATGCGGGAACATGGTCACCTACACCTCGATGCAGCCTCAAGCCCGAAGAGTCTGCAGGCAATCTTGTGTAGCTCACGGTCATTCTCCCCGGCCCTCCTAAGATTATTCACTGGATTATGAAGTATCTTCTCAACGATGACCCTCGTCAGCTTCTCAACGACCGCAAGTTGGTCCTCGTCGATGTTTCCAAGTAGCTTCCGAGCCTTCATGAACTCTCGCCGCCTGATCTCCTCAGCCAGGATGAACAACTCAGATATTAATGGTTCAAGCCTGCTGCGTCTGAGGGCTGCCTCTAGGCTCTGCAGCTCAGCCTCGACCAGAAGCTCAGCCTTCTCGATCTCCCTCAGCCTGGCCTTCATATTGTCTTCTGCAACGCCACGGAGGACGTCTATGTCGAGTAACTTAACATTCCTGATGGAGGATATCGACGGCTCAACATTCCTCGGCTGCGATAGGTCGAAGATGAGAAGCGGCCTATTTCCCCTCTTCTTGATCGCACGGGCAACCTGCTCAAGCCTCAGGGTTAAGTGCGGAGCAGATGTCGCTACAAAGACTACGTCAACCCTCTGGAGGAGACTGTCTATCTTACTGTACCGGACAGGCTCTCCTCCCAGCAGCTTGGCGAGCCTCACAGCCCGATCATATGTCCTATTCGCGACGTATATCGCTCTGTGCCTTCTGGCAGAGAGAGCCTTGCCGATGAGCGCCCCCGTATCCCCGGCGCCGATTATCATCACGCGCCTCCCCTCCAAGTCAGGGATAATCCTCTCAGTCATTTGTACAGCGGCAGAGCCGAGGGAGACTGCTCCCTTGTTTATTCCAGTCTCAGACCTGATCCTGCCTCCGGATCTTACGGCTCTCGTGAAGGTCAGGTCGAGAAGAGGCCCCAGAACCCCTAAGGCCTTACAGCGTTTGAGGCTCTCTCTTATCTGGCCTAGGATCTGGTCTTCCCCAACGATCATAGACTCAAGACCTGCAGCCAGCCTGAGCAGATGCCTGAGGACTTCACTATCCCTGGACTCTTCAAGGTGTCTCTGGAATACTGTTCCAGGTACACCTGCGACTGAACGCCAGTATTCTATGACGGATCTTCTGACTTCCTCTAGGTCCCTCTGAGCGACGAGGTAGATCTCTGCACGGTTGCAGGTCTGCAGAAGCAGACACTCGGACAGCCTGAACCTCCTAAACATCTCTGCCATGGCTTTACCTGGATCCCTGAACGTCAAAGTCTCAAGCAGATCTACCGGTGTCCTCTTATGGGTGAATCGCAGGTTTAGCAGGCTCTGCTCCAGGAACCGGTCTGCTTCAGGCCTTTCTGATGATTCCTCTCGCAACCTCCTTGGCTTCCTCCAGTCTTCCTCCTCGAAGTAGATTTGAGATCTTCCTGTCCTTGATGATGTTGTACAGGATCCTTCTTCGAGCCGCTTTGTCCACGCCACCGGATCTTAACAGAGACCTTGCGTAGCTCTGAAGTTCAATTTTTAGAATGTCCTCTTCTGTAATCGATCGTTCCAGCTTCCTCCTCAGGATGTCTGCCATAACCGGGCTTCTCCCTCCGGTCGAGACCGCTATCTTGAGGCTTCCGAAATCTGCTGTCGCAGGGAAGTGGAAGTCGCAGATCTCAGGGTTGTCGACTACGCAGATCGGGATCTTTGAGGCCCTCGCCTGCTCCGCCAATCTGCGGTTCAGTTCTCTATCATCTGTGGCTGCGATGATAAAGTTGGAGTCTGATAGCATCTTTATGATCTCGGTGCAGGCGCCCCTTCCGACTCTCTCAATCTTGATCCTGCCTTCCTTGCTGAGGTCGGTTAACCGTTCAGTGAATCTGTCGCTGACCACTGTGACATCTGCGCCTTCCCGCAGAAGAGATGCGGTCTTACGCTCACCGACCCTGCCTCCGCCAACGACGAGAACTCGCTTGCCGGAGACTTTCATGTCGATGAGCATCGGTTATCAACTGGGCAGCTTGGATGATGGTCTTCCAGGTCTAGATATAAGGGTTTACGAGGTGTACTAGCGTTGAGGACATTTCTTACGTTTTTCGTAAGAGGTGCGCTCAGCCGGGAAGGCCTACAACTTCAGCGTCGGATCAACCCTCACTAAGCGAGTGATCACTGAGACTGAAGCGTTCCTTACACCGGTAAAAGACTTTATCCGGTTCACAAGCTCGCCGAGGTGATTCAGATCCCTTGCATGCACGATTGCGACTATATCGTACTCGCCAGTACTCTGGAAGACGTGCTGCGACTCACTCAATGAAACAAGCTGGTTGAAGACCTCACCGAGAGAAGACGCCTCAACCCTAAGCATGACAACCGCGGTAACCTGCATCCCAACCTTTCTTGGATCGATGAGAGCCATGAACCGTGTGACGACGCCCTCACGGAGCAACCTCGCAACCCGGAATCTTATGGTGCCCTCTGTGACTCTGAGTTGACGCGCAATCTCTGCGTATGGCTTCCTAGCATCTTCCTGAAGGATCCTCAGAATCTCCTTATCGACACTATCTAATCTCACAGGCAATATCCCTTACGACTAGCCAGACTTCAGGTTAGACAAGCTGAACAGAAAAAGGATCCGGTCTCTACTGTATCATTTCAAGAATTAGAGACGGGCAAGGCTTAAGATTGGATCAGCATCAAGAGCTAGGACAGGCGTCGTGTTGAAAATTGAGCAATGAGGAGGTGCTCAGACTCAACCTTAACAAGGCCAGAGAGATAGCCGTGATTCTCCACAACCAGTATCAGGATGGGGGGAAGCCGTTTGAGAAATTCAGACTGCCAGACTACACGCCTCCACCTGGAATGAACACACAGTCAAAGGAACATGCTCTCTACTTGACGTACATTTTTGTGTTAGAGAAGTGGGCGGACCGTGAACTCCTCTGGAAGAGTGCAGCTGAACTGTACACGGGATCCCCCTGGTTCTTTGATGCAGAGCACATACTGACAAGAAGCTATGAAGGGTTGAGAGAGGCTCTTACAAGGCTAGGCGTCTCCGATATAGATGGAGCCGTGAAAAGGTGGAGAGAGACCTCAAAGTTCTTGATTGAGAACTATTCAGGCGACCCGAAGAGCCTCTCCAAGGTTCCTGAGGAAGCGCTGAGAACCGCGGTGAAGAAGGTCATAGGAACAAGTGAGGAAATGCATGTCAACAGGTATCTTCAACTCATGACGGTGAACAAGCTGCTGAAGACCAAGAACTTGAAAATCGGGATCACGGTTGACAGGAATGTCGTGATCTATACAATGTATACCGGAGTCCTGAGGCTCTGTAATAGGCAAGGTGAGGTCTTCACAGACAGGGATCCCGTACTCTCACTCACAAGGAAAGCCTGGAATGAAGGCGCCGCCGCAGTCAACGCTCCACCATGGGAGCTGGATGAACTGATCCACATCGTAAGCAGCAGGCTCTGCCCGAATAGGAGATGCCTACTCTGCCCAGTCTACAAGGTATGCGAGCGACTCTTCAACCTGAAGATCTACAGAAACAGGATCCGCGGAATCGGTTCAGAGACGGCTGAACCTCCAACTGCTGGTTTCTGCATTCGATGCGGCAGAGATCTGCGTGGAGACTCAAGATTCTGTGATGGTTGCGGACTTGAAATTCCAATGGAGGAGTGACGCTGAGCTCTCCTCTGGAAGACTTCTGAATCAGTATCCTAAGTGTAACCTGTCGGCGAGGAACTCTGGTAGATCTCCCTGCAAGATCTTGCTTGCGGCCGAGTCTACATCGTAGCTGACCCTTGCAACCTTAAAGTCAACCTTCTCCTCCTCGATGCTGAGAATAGCGTAGCTTGCTCTTGGATCTCCATCCCTAGGTTGGCCTACGCTTCCAGGATTGAATAGGCAGCCAGAGGAGGTCTCAGCCTGCATGGGGACATGTGTATGTCCGAGAAGCAGGACATCCGCCTCCGCAAGCTCTATCATACTTCTTGAAATATGTTCTGAAGTCCCAGGGAACACATACTCGTTGATGGGATCCCTTGGACTTCCATGATAGGCTGCTAACCGTAAACCATTATGTTCAAGACGTGCTGAGCATGGCAGGCTGGCCAAGTAATCAAGGTTTCTCGGGCTCAGTCTTCTCCTGGTCCATTCAACTGCCAGCGCGGCGTGAACAGAGAAATCAGATGTGTCTCCAGTCACGACGGCGTAGTCATGGTTTCCGCAGATAACGACGTCAGGATTGAGAGCGTGTACTCGATCAACAACCTCATTAGGTTCCGCCCCGTAACCAACCAGATCTCCTAGAAAGAACAGTGAATCGTAACCGGCAAGACTTGAAAGTACTGACTCTAAAGCCTCAAGATTAGCGTGCACATCTGATAGGACAGCTATCCTCAACTTGTATGCCTACCGAATAACAGAAAGAGGCTACCTCTTAAGTCTGAGCAGAACAAGAAAGAGAATAGTCGAAGGGGTGGATAGGATTGAGTTTCATTGATGGGAGCTTGGAACGTGACGGCGTCACCTTTCATGTAAGAGTCTTGCCGCTTGAGAATGCTGTAGTAGCATTCTTCTATGAAGGTGAGATGAAACTGGGGACTGTTGCATTCTCAATGCCTATCGGGTTCGGGGAGGCGGTGGGTAAGTCCTCTGTGCTCTTAGGTGGAAAGTTTCTGATCGCTTCAAGAGTCCTCTCGGAGCGGCTGGCAGCACGCTACAGAAAGATGAGCCTCGTGTCTTTCCATTCCAGCCTCCCAGAGACTGAGGCTTTCAGGATCTACCTGAAGATACTTGAGGACCGACTCCGCCAGACGCAGTCTCCGGTTTAGTAGGAGACGAGGCTGGAGGGTGGGGCCTCACCGAGGACGCTTACAGAGGCTTCCCTAACCTTTTCTCTGTACTCCTGCCGCGTGTAGATGCGGACAATATTCAGGTAGACCCTGAGTGAGTCTACTATCCTTGACAGTTCCTCGAGCCTCTGAGGGATCTTCTCCCCTGACTTAGCCTTGTGGAAGATCGGTATGCTCATCGGCTCAATATCTATTGCATAGTGGTACGGAACTGAAGGCAGTGATGGGACGTCTATCGTAACATCCTCAGATGGTACGCCGGCCCTTCCAGCTATCTCCTCTTCTATCTGAACCCTCACCGACTCGTTGTTAAAGATATTCGTGACAAGCTGATCCTTGAAGAAGAAAGTCTTCTCGTAAGCGCATTTAAGCAGCCTCCTATTCTCTAGATCTCTTATCAACTCACTGCTCCCCGTCTTCTTCAGCATCTCCCAGAGGGTGGAGTCGTCGAGGAGCAGGTAGTTCTCCAGCGAGTCTGAACTGAAGAGGCCGAGTTCCCCCATCCCCTTCTCTAATGCCTTCAGAACCATTATCTGAGCCGCCCTGGTTGTCCGGTGGAAGTAGATCGTTCTGAATGATTCCAGTCTCGCCAGTAGGAAGGTCTCAAGTGTGGAGAGTGCGGTATCATCCACTGCCAAGTTTCCATCCATCACGTCCATTGTATAGATGAGACGGAAAACGTCTATTGTACCGTAGCCTGCGCCTGTATGGTATGAGTCCCTTAGAAGGAAGTCCATCTTATCTACGTCGACTGAGCTTCTAATTATTTGGTCTATGAAAGGTTTCTTGGAGTTGGAGCGTCCCACAGCGAGGAGTGAGATCTCTTCAGGATCGTATCCGGCCTCCACTAGGGCTTGACTAAGCGGGGACTCCCTTATCACTCTAACAGACATGTCTTCATGACTCTTCCCGGTATACTTCAGGAGTAAAGGCTCAAAAAGATGGGAGAGGGGCCCGTGGCCTACATCATGGAGTAATGCGGCCACCCTAATCTTGCTTCTCTCCAGTTCCTCCGTGATCAATGGCAGGTTCTCAGCGACTAGGCCGGCAAGATACATTGTTCCGAGAGAATGCTCGAAACGGGTATGGTTCGCCGCTGGATATACATACTGGGCTCCGGCAAGCTGTCTTATTCTTCTCAACCTCTGAACAGGGCCAGTGTCGATTATGAACTTCTCCTGCTTTGTTATTCTGATGTAACCGAATATTGGATCCTTTATGAACCCCCAATACTCTCCGGTTCTCTTCATCACCGTTCTCCAACAACATGAGTAAACATTATGCTGCAGCCTTAAACTCTTGAGTATAACAACTATGTGGAGACAGTAATAACCTATATGTGACCGGGAATTGAATCCGAGAGTCGGCGTCTTCATCGTCATCGAAGGCATAGACGGAGCTGGGAAGACGCTTCACTCAAAGAACCTCTGCATTCAGCTTCACCGTAGAGGCTTCGATACAAGATACACTACTGAACCGAGTGAAGGATTCATCGGCGGACTTCTCAGGCGGGAGTTCCTTAATAGAACAAAGATCCCTCCGGAGATGGAGACTCTGCTCTTTGCTGCAGACCGGTTCGAACATGTACAGAACGTCATCTTACCCGCGCTCGGACAGAATAAGATAGTGGTCTCAGACCGGTACTACTACGCCTCGATAGCATACCAGGGAGCTCAAGGAGTCGGAGTCGACTGGATCAGGACTGTCAACAGCTTCGCCCCGAAACCTGATCTAGCACTATACTTGGATGTGCCAGTAGACCTCGCCCTATCAAGGATTCACAGGAAAAAGAGCCTGATGGAGAATGTTGAACTTGAAAGTAGGGTGAGAGAGATTTATCTTGACATGGTAAAGCGTAACGAGCTTACATATGTAGACGGCAACCGATCCGTTGAGGCCGTGGACAGAGACGTGTTAGACTTGACGCTCAAAAAGATCTCAAGAAGAAGAGAGGGAAGCTCAACGTAGACTCAAGGAAGATCAGCTTGATATGACAGCCACTTAATAGAGACCACAAGACAAGGATACGTGCGATGAAGATGTCCAGTAAGACCAGCCTACTGGCAGAGGCGATCGAAGGCACCTCAGCAACTATTCAGAAAGTGGAGGGTGAGGTGGCTAAGACTATTTCGAGCCTAGGCTCCGCTTCACCGATCGGCTTTCCAGGAACAGCCTACAACCTACCCGTATACTACGGCGTAACAGGAAGAATGTTGGAGAAGCTGGCTGACCTGCTGCCTGTACTGAAAGAGTTGAGGGAATCCATCAGAGAAGAGCCGACTTTCGAGAATGCAACAGCTGCAGGTGTTGCGTCTGTGGTAGCCACAGAGATTTTTGAGGCTTCCAAGTACGCAGGCAACAGGAAACCATACAGGCCGCCCTACGTAGGCTTCATACAGGACACAACTATCAGAGAGCTCGGCGTAAAGTTGGTGAACGGGGTTATCCCGGGGATAGCGGTTCTCGTCGGCGCTGCTCCAGATGCAGAGTCGGCAGGCCGGGTCTGCAGAGAAGCCCAGAATAGAGGTTTACTAACCCTTCTCTCTGGAGCCATAGTCGAGCAGGCCTCGAAGACTAATGTCAAGTTCGGCCTAGAATACCTGCTTGTGCCACTTGGACCTGAAGTATCCTCAGTAGAACATGCAGCAAACCTGGCGGTGAGGGTTGCATTGGCCTTTGGAGCAGTAAGGCCAGGAGACAGAGACTCCCTCACAAGATACCTTAAGGAGAAGGTCCCTGCATTCGTCGTAGCCCTCGGGAAGCTTGATCCTTCCGTTATCTCTCTAGGACTGGGTGTGACTGGAATGGGTCTGGTCTTGGTTACTGATCAGCGTGATCTCGGACTGCTCGGCATCACGATTGAA
>JAGTQV010000055.1:0-4327 GCA_018397035.1 Candidatus Bathyarchaeota archaeon
GAAGCTGCTAGAGGCCGCACCGTCGTCAGGTTGAAGGGTGGGGACCCATTCCTCTTCGGGCGTGGCGGCGAGGAGGCTCAAGCCCTCAGCAGAGCCGGCCTCAGGTTCGAGGTGGTTCCAGGAATCTCCTCCGCTCTAGCGGTTCCAGCATACGCTGGCATACCGCTGACTCATAGGGACTACGCCTCCTCAGCCGCCATCGTTACAGGCCATGAGGGATGGGGTAAGGTCGGTAAACCTGTTGACTGGGAGGGGCTTGCGAAGTCTGTTGACACGATAGTGGTCCTGATGGCGGTCTCGACTCTGCCCACAATAGTTGAAGCTCTGATCAGAGGGGGAAAAGACAGAGAGACCCCTGTCGCTGTGATAGAGAATGGAACAACTCAGAATCAACGTGTCACAACCGGGACACTCCATGACATAGTAGAGAAGGCTGAGAAGTCAGGTGTTAAGCCGCCGGCTGTTGTCGTCGTCGGAGAAGTCGTCAAGCTCAGGGATGAGCTGAAGTGGCTGGATGGTCAAAGGGCGTGAGTCTGAAAGGTAAGGTTGTGGCTGTAGTAAGACCTCAAGAACAGAGTAAGGATCTTGCTGAGGCTGTAGAGCGCTTAGGCGGAACCCCGTATCTCGCGCCTCTGATAGAGGTTAAGCCTCCAAGCGATCCAGAAGCTCTGCATAGAATGATAAGAAAGATCGCAGCCGGGAAGGTTGACGTTGTAGTTTTCATGAGCCGGAACGGGGTCCTGCAGACTCTCAAAGCTGCGGAGCAGATAGGTCTCCTGGAGAAATTCAGGAAGATGCTTGAGAGGACTGCTTCAATATCGGTTGGACCGAAGACGAAGCATGTGATGGAGGAGCATGGTTTAGGAAACCCGGTTGTGCCGGATGAGTACAGCTCATCAGGAGTAGTCAGGTTGCTGATGGAGAGAGGGTTGCGAGGCAAGACTGTGGCGATTCCCCGAGCTCAGGTCGCGAGCGATGAACTTCTCGTATCGCTTGAGAGGCTTGGAGCGAAGGTTATCG
Organism: Candidatus Bathyarchaeota archaeon; assembly: GCA_018397035.1. Classification (GTDB taxonomy): domain Archaea; phylum Thermoproteota; class Bathyarchaeia; order 40CM-2-53-6; family RBG-13-38-9; genus JAGTQV01. The sequence goes on from JAGTQV010000055.1 coordinate 1,021, forward strand.
AGGCCACAGCCTACGAGGTTAAGGAATCCTCTGACATGCGAAGGGTCAAGAGATTCGTTCGAGACCTTGAAGCAGGGAAGATAGATGTTGTCGCATTCACCAGTCCGTCAACAGTAAGGAGTCTCATGAGTAATGTTAGGAGGCTCCGTCTTGAGAAGGAGATAGCAAATAGGCTGCGCCGGGTAGTAGTGGCCTCTATCGGGCCGACCACGAAGAAGACCCTAGAAGATCTAGGCTTCCAAGTGGATGTTATGCCTTCAGAATATACGGTGGAGGCCCTGGCGAGGGAGATCGCAGCCTACTTCCAGAAGAACAATGGATCAATCGGAATTGAAGACCTTGATGATCTCGACCGTATGATACTTCAGGCTCTTCAAGACGACTTCCCCCTGACAGTGAGACCTTGGAACCACCTTGCCGCAAGACTAGGCCTGGACTCTCAAACTCTGATTCTCAGGGTGAGGAGGATGATGAAACTAGGGCTCATACGGAAGATAGGGGCCTTCCCAAACCTTAGACAGATCGGTTTCAGGGCTTCAACACTCATAGGCCTCAGAGTGCCTGAAGAGAGGCTTCATGATGTTGCAGAGATGATAAATCGGTTCAAGAGTGTATCCCACAACTACTTGAGGGAACATCGCTACAATCTCTGGTTCACGGTAACCGCGAAGGACAAGCGTGAGATAGATGAGATCCTGAAACTTCTGAGGAAGACTGGCCTCCAAGATCAGGATATCCTCAATCTGCCAACCGTGAAAACTTTCAAGACTGACGTGAGGTTCACCCTGCAATGAAAGGTGCTGAAGCCTCTCCAGTCCGTCTAGACATCGCAATAATGGAAGGTCTACAGTCCGGCCTGGAGGTTGAGGAGGAGCCGTTCAGAGATCTCGCTAATAGCCTCGACATAACTCAGGAGGAGATCCTATCCAGAATCAAAGTTCTCCTAGAGACCGGCGTTCTCAGAAGATTCGGCGCCTCACTCAGCCCTTCCAAGCTCGGTCTCCGAGCAAATGGGATGGTGGTCTGTAAAGTCCCAGCGAACAGGATCACTCGGGTTGGAAAGTCCCTTTCACGTTTGAGGGAGGTGACCCACTGCTACCAGAGAAGAACGGTACCGAAGATCTGGGACTACAACCTGTACTTCATGGTTCACGGACCCTCAAGAAGGCCTGTTGAGATGTTTGTAGCCTCTCTCATGAGGAGGCTTCAGGTAAAGGAGTATGAGATACTCTTCAGCGTCAAAGAACTGAAGAAGACGAGTACAACTCTGCATTAGAGTGGTTGTTGACAGTGATCAGGTTTACAGAGCTACTTCATGGAGAAGGGACTGTCTCCAAGATCATGAAGCATCACAAGAAGGATCCGTCGAGTATCCCAAGCAGGTATCTGGCCTTCTCTGAGCAGAGGAGGCCGCTGATCTTCTGGAACATCACGGGCAGGTGCAACCTCTCATGCTCCCAGTGCTACATCAACGCGGCTGACAAGCAACAGGCCAGTGAACTGTCAACCTCTGGTGCGCGGCATATTGTAGATGAGGCGGCAGCATGTCGAACACCGCTTCTAATGCTCAGTGGAGGAGAACCTCTTCTCAGACAGGACTTCTGGGAGATACTTGAGTACGCCAGGTCTCGAGGCTTGAGGGTGGCTGTAAGCAGCAACGGAATCCTCGTGACTGAGGATGTTGCAGAGAGGCTGAAGAGTAATCAAGTTGGATACGTCGGTATCTCACTGGACGGTGCATTCGCATCTACCCATGATGCTGCGCGGGGTCTGAAGGGCAGCTTCGACGATGCCATCAAAGGCTTGAGGAACTGTGTTGAGTTAGGAGTCAAATGCGGAGTCAGGTTCACAGCCACAAAAGACAACTTCAGAGAGGTACCTGAACTCTTAGGTCTAACTCAGAGACTTGGAATTCCAAGGTTCTGCCTCTACTGGCTGGTTCCAAGCGGCAGAGGCAGAAGCCTATACTGGAAGAGGAGACTTGGCAAGGATGAGATAGCTTGGGTGCTCGCTAGGCTGTACGAGTCAGCGCAGAACTCTGATCCTGAAAAGATAGAGATCCTAACTGTAGATGCCCCCCAAGACGGCGTATACATTCTCGATCGACTTAAGGAGGAGTCGCCGAGCAGACACGACAAGGCTGAAGAGATCCTAGAGTATACTGGGGATACTTGCAGTGCAGGTGACAGGATCCTGAACGTAGATCCTGAAGGCAACATCTATCCCTGCCAGTTTGCTCAGCTTGAAAGCCTGAAGGTGGGAAACCTGAGAGAAGGATCGCTTGCAGAGATCTTGAACGATCCCGCGAACAGGGTTCTCTCCAGTGTGAGAAGTAAGGTGAACAGGCTGAAGGGGAAATGTGGAAGTTGTGTTCACAGGAAGATCTGTACCGGAGGCTGCAGAGTAAGAGCTTACTTTGAGTCCGGCGACCTCTGGGCTGAAGATCCTATGTGCATATCATACAGGGCTGAGACCGAAGTCTAGTGGGGTGAGGGATTCCCGGCCGACCGTCAAGCCTCTCATTAAGCATGAATTCTAGACTGCCCCCCAGTCAGACTATGCAAGAATCATGATAGAATTGAAGCACAACTTTGATCATGCTATCGATCCTAGCTCTCTCAGCAGTCTCTGGCGGCTTATTCCTGACGGCGTACATGTTCGGCGACGAAGAAGGTAGAGAGTGCCTCCACCCATTCCGCAGCGTCCTGACTGATGGACTGAGGCAGGAGATAATGGATAGAATACGTGAGATGAGACAGGCGAAAGCGAGCAGGCAAGAGATCAAAAAAGCTATTGATGCGAAGCTGGAAAGTGGGCATAGAGGTCCCGGCGCCTCCAGGAGACTGGCATGACGGTTTTGATTAACCGCTTGGAACAGTCGATCTGTCAAAGCTCTCTTTTTGTCGCTCCATAATTAGAGGAACGTGACCGGGGGGCTAGGACACATTCTACCAGAGGGGAGTGGACACTAGATCCAAATCATAAGTTTCCAGTGATGGATCTGCTCAGACCTGTACCTTGGTCGTTTATGTTCGTGAGGCGTATGTTCTCTTCAGTACCTCATCGTCAGATACAGGAGTATCGTCAAGACGATCAATGTGAAGATGTCTGGCAACATTGCGAAAGGGCCGAGACCGAATGCGCGGAACCCGAAGACCCAATGTACGAATGGATTCGATGTCAGGGCGTTTAGAAGCAGTGCAGTTGATATTATTGCTAACCAGAGGGTAAACTCTGACTTTATCCTGTTGTACATCTGGATGTACGTCACCAGCAAGAGGACCAGTAGCGTCACGAACATAAACGA
>JAGTQV010000055.1:4346-10363 GCA_018397035.1 Candidatus Bathyarchaeota archaeon
TAGTATAACTCGATGTCTCCGGGAGCGATTGGGCGCGGCATAGTTCTGCTGGAGAATGGTGGAGGCACAGGCAGGTGTGTCGATGCCCAATACGCAGACAAGATAATAACAATTAATAGGACGGCAAGCATTGACCATATTCTCCAGTTCCTCAGGTCACCTTCTATTTTTCCTCCCTCCTCCTTCCAAGATCTTCCTGAACATCTCTTCGAACAGAGCGTAATTCTCCTCCATCTCCGGGGAGAGGAAATAGGTTGTTCCATACCCGTCTCCAGCCGACGTAACTATTCTATTCTTCTCCAATACCTTAAGGTGATGCCTTATGGTTCTGTAGTCTTTGCGTATCAGAGTCGCCAGTTGGTTTGCGTTCTGCGGACGATCTTTCAAGGCTGTAATGATCTGTATGCGTGTAACACCACCTCTGAGGCCGCCGATGATCCACCCCAACAGATACTTGAATCCTTGTGGGCGAGCGTACATTGGTGCAACTCCGAGAGGTTGAAGCAGCCTATTTCCATTATTCCATATATCTCGGTATTCGTTCTAGCTAAGCTTTGTGTGTTTCTGCAGCTGGAACATGCCGGCGCGGCATGTTCAACAACCAAACATTTGGAACAGATTCTGAAAAAGCATTTTATTCAGCCTTGAAACTCATAGGGGCCATGCCTGAGATTCCAAGCATCATCCCCTTGATCCTCACAGGGATACTGGTCGGCCTCGTCCTTCGTAAGACAGCGGCCAAGATAAGTTGGAGACTTACGATTCTAGGTTCCTTACTGGGAGGACTGAGCAACTTAGCCTACGCCGCCGTTCTCCCCATCCTTCGGGGTCAGGACGTAGGGCAGCCTGTCGCCAGACCTTCTTTCATAGGACAAGCGGCGTTGAATCCTCTTCTCTTCCTTGCAGCCTCATTCATCGTGGGCGTGGTCATAGTATTACTCGTTCTCGCCGCAGCATCTCTGACTCTTAGATTATTCGGGAGGAAGACCGTTGAAGATTGACGATACAGTATCTATAGAAGCTAGAGATCTTGTGAAGGTCTACAGGACTGGAGGAGTGAGATTCGAGGCGTTACGTGGTGTCTCACTCAGGATCGAGAGGGGGGAGCTCGTCTCCATCCTAGGCCCCTCAGGCAGCGGGAAATCGACCCTGCTGAACATGATAGGGCTTCTAGATAGGCCGAGCAGCGGGAAAGTTCTGATTGAAGGACGGGACACATCCAGGATTGACGAGGACAGCCTCGCAACTCTCAGAAACAGAAGGATCGGGTTTGTCTTTCAAGCGTTCAATCTGATTCACAGGCTTAACTCTCTGGAGAATGTTGAGCTACCGCTGGTTCCTCAAGGCATCGATACTGAGAGACGCCGCAGCACTGCTGCACAGATTTTGGAGATGGTCGGCCTCTCCTCTAAGGCATTTAACAAGCCGGACGAGCTTAGCGGGGGTGAGCAGCAAAGGGTGGCTATAGCGCGGGCATTGGTCACTAACCCAGCGATCGTCCTGGGTGATGAGCCGACAGGCAACGTAGACAGTAAGACAGCCATGCAGCTCATGGAGATCGTTCGAGATATCAACAAGCGTTTCGGAACCACTTTCGTCTTGGTCACCCATAACCCTGATGTCGCCGCCATCACGCATAGGCGCATAATTCTACGTGACGGCCAAGTGGAACGGGAGGAAAGGAACTGACCGGTGTAGACATTGATTCGGCATAGAACCCTAACTGTCGTCTTGGCGATCATAGTGGCACAATGCTTCTTGACGGTTCAGCTTGGTAACTTTGCAGCCTCAGCTCAGGCCCCACCCTATCCACCGTTAAGTCCATCTCTATTCAATGTTGTGAAGACAGCCTGGGTCTCAGTGGACCAGACAGTCTACGCAGCTCCGGGTGACACGAATATTCCACTCTACGTGACTGTGCAGAACATCGGCAACAGGACAGCAACAGGCCTGAGCCAAACATTATTCCTTGAAGAACCATTCACAAACATAACCGGCGGCAGGCTTGTAACCGCATACTATGAACAGAATGTGGATCCAGGGTTGACGGCGACTACCAAGTTCATCCTTAACATCTCAAGAAACGCGAGCATAGGCATCCACATGTTGAGGATGCAGATAAGGTACCTCCAGGTTGTTAGTGGGGTGGGCGCGACACTCTACCTTAACCAGCAGTCAGACGTAGAGTTTCCAGTTTTCATCACGGGAACAACATACATGGCGATCTACTCCATCAATCTCTTTCCTAAGGAGGTGACGCCTGGAGGAAACGTCACAGTCTCCGGCACTATCGTTGACACGGCAACTTCAACGGTCTCAAACGCGAACATATCAGTCCACTCACCCGCCTTCATCAAAGGCGCCTTCATATATGTCGGTCAAGCGGACCCGAACATACCTAGGCCGTTCAGCATGACCCTCCAAGTGAGGAAGGAAATTCCTATAGGTAGTTACCCTATTGATCTGTCTGTGGCATACACAGATTCCTTCAGTGTTAATCACGTCAGCTCCGCCTCGGCTTCATTGGTCGTCGTCCCGCGTACATCAGCTCCTTCAGAGAGGATGCCTACGCGAAGTCTGGTTGATACTCTGATGGATATTCTGTGGAGTGTCTTCAGGTTCTTGTTCGGCTCTTCAACGAGGCTGACTGTCGAAGGCTGAACCTGAAGGAGACGGCTGAGGGTTGAAGGTTGCAGACTACTACCATATGGCTTTCAAGGCCCTCAAGGATCGGAGGCTCCGCAGCAGCCTCACAGTCTTAGGGATCGTAATCGGCTCCGCCCTAATAGTTGCGTTAGTCGCCTCGACGAGTGGACTCTCAGCGAGTGTCAAGGCTCAGATCGAAAAGGTAGGGGTGACAACGTTAAGTGTTGTCTCAACATCAGCACGTACACCGATCACAGACGATGATCTGGCAGTAGTCAGAGATATGGCCGGCGTTAAAGATGTCATCCCATACTTTTCGAGGAGGCTCAGCATAAACTACGGCAGCAATTCCCTCTCCGTCAATCTTGTTGGGCTGGAGCAGGAGAAGCTTCAGAGCCTATACAAGGGCCTCACCTTCGCTGAAGGCAGCATCGTCGACGGGTATGATCCGACGAGTGTGGTTGTGGGATCAGCCATCGCAAGCCCTCCAGCAGACACTTTTCCGCCGGTCGGCATGAACGAGATGGTTGTGCTTCAGGGGACCTCGACTGGAGCTGGGGCTCCGCCCTCCTACAGCTTCATCGTAAGGGGGATACTGGAGCCTTACGGCGCAGTTGGATTCACAAACCTTGATGAGACGCTCTTCACCAGTATGGCTGCGCGCACGATCTTCTCGATCAAGTATTACAGCGGCATGTACGTCATCGCCGAGTCGCCGGAGACGGTCGACTCCGTCGTGACCTCTATACAGAACTACTTCGGTGGGAACGCCCGCGTCTTCAGCTCCTCCGCTCTTCTCCAGACTGTTCAATCAATAACTGGGCAACTCACGATCTTCCTCGGCGGTGTTGCAGTTGTCACATTGGTGGTTGCAGCGGTTGGGATAACGAATACGATGTTCGTCTCGGTTATGGAGAGGACTCGCGAGATCGGGATCCTCAAAGCCCTCGGTTACAAGCCACGGCAGATAATGTCACTCTTCCTGTGGGAGGCGGCCCTCACAGGGGTTATCGGAAGCATCTTCGGTACCCTAGTCGGTACAGGCCTCTCATTCTTTTTAGGCGGAGGGATACCGTCATTCAGCTTCAGGCCACCCGGTGCTCCGGCTGGTGCTGGAGCGAAAACATCGACAGCCACAGGTCCATACGGCGGATCATACTCTCCAGTCTTCTCTGCTGAACTGATGATCTTCTCCTTAACCTTTCCAATAGCGATCGCGGTTCTGGCAGGCCTCTACCCTGCATGGCGTGCTTCGAGAATGAACGCTGTAACGGCTCTCAAGTATGAGTGAAGACAGTCTGACAGGAAATGATCGTAGGGAAGGCGGTTAGATCTGCTGTCGAGCTTACGGCAACCATCAATCATGCTGCTCGTTCTGGCATTACTCAACTCCACACTCACCGGTGGCATAGAAGTTGCGACGAACGACTGCGGCCAGGACGGCGAGACCCGCGAAGTCAAACTATCTCCGGGAACAGTCCTGCCGGAGAACCGCAACCACTATCTGGATACGGATGAGACCTGCGTCAAGCTTGAATACCCTAGGGGAATGGTCCTCCAGAACACCACAGGCGATCTCCTCTTCAATGTGACGACAGATACGACAAAGAGGACCATCTCAATATACGTACCGTATGAGTTCGGAGTTAGAACCAGCCGGAGATACGTCTGGAGCAGCATCACAAACGATTACAGCTGCATCTCCATATCGAGACTCTCAGTTCTCGACCCGATCGCGCCTGGATGGTTCAGGGTAACAGTCTCCAACGGAACAAGCAGTATCTATCCGCATTCGCATCTGATAAGGCTGTTCAACGTCACAGCACCCGGGGTCGTCGGCAGATATTTCTTCAAAGTCTTCATGGACGGACGCTCCATTGGGGCAGGCAACTTCCCAACCCTAGTCGTCTCCGCCGACCTGAATCCAGCCTACATATCTGGAACCGTTCTTGACTGCAGCAGCGGCTTCCAGCGATACAGGTACGGTTACGTGTACGAGTACAGCTACGCTTACGGCAGCCCGATTCAGCTTGAAGGTTCAGAAGGCGGAAAAGTAGTCGCTGAAGGTATAGCTCTCGATGGACGAAGTGTAGTCGGCCAAGCCTACTTCAATGCCTCAGCTGAGGGACGGTACACTCTATACGGTCTGGCGGCTGGAGTCTATAATCTGACAGCATACGCTGCAGGCTACTCTCCAACCTCCATGCCGAGACTCGTCCAGGTCTGTGCAGGCCAGTCCTTGGATGGAGTGGATCTATGCGTCTACGCCAGCCCAAAGATTGAGGGGGTCATCTGGTCGAAATGCGGCGGTAGACCGATTCCGTGGGGGCCCATCGCCACTCGAACCGGACCCCAGTTCGGTGCAGCATTAGTACTTGTCGGCGTCATGGGTCGCGACTTCATCTATGCCACGCGAGGCGCCAACACGTCTGACTTCCTCAGGTACGACACGGTTGCCGACTTATGGGAGACTATGCAGCCGACGCCAGGCCCTATTGGGCCAGGAGGATCGCTTGCCTTCGACGGTGACCAGTACATCTATGCCCTTCAAGGAGGCGGCTCAAACTCCTTCTACAGATACGATGTTGCAAACAACAATTGGACAACTATTAACTCTAATAACCCATCAGCGGCAGAAGGAGGATCCCTCGCATGCGACGGACAATACATCTACGCACTAGTTGGCGGAAACACCGATGCCTTCTGGCGTTATGATCCAGGAGGTAACAGCTGGGTGAGACTTGGACAGGCCCCAAGCACAGTCGGTGCAGGCGGCAGCTTGACATTCGATGGGGAAAGTAAATTCTACGCTTTTCAGGGAGATGGTGCGAATGCTTTCTGGATTTATGATCCATTATCTGACACCTGGTCTCATGATCCACCGGCAGATCCTACAAGCCCTATTTCTGCAGGTGGGGCACTCACATATGACACTCAAAATAGAATCATCTATGCACTGGTAGGTGGGGGCAGCGCGGATTTCCTATCATACTCAAACTTGACCGACTCATGGACTACACTAGCAAATATTAACCCTCCCAGTGGTGTTGGCGCCGGTGGCGCATTGGCCTTTGATAGTCACGATGGACTCATCTACGCACTGGTGGGCAGTGGTTCAGCCTCCTTCTATGCCTACAACACCGCAACTGGCGATTGGAGTAGTAAGGCAGATTTTCCGCTTAGCTATCCGCGACCGATAACTGTAGAGATCCTCGACTTACTCGATAACTCACAGAGGTTCCTCGAGGGATTCACAGATCCAGATTCATATAATTATTTCTTCATTTATGATGGGTCAACGGAGCTGGATGGGCATATCCCTCAGGACGGTTCCGGATACGTTTCAGGAATATGGCTGCAGCCCTACAAGA
>JAGTQV010000056.1:0-6061 GCA_018397035.1 Candidatus Bathyarchaeota archaeon
TCCCAAGATCTATCAACCTCCAGCAGTACCTACGGTACTGTTGTCTTTCACTCAGCAAGGCGGTAAAGCGCTCGCTGAGCCCATCCTTATTTCAGTCTTTAAGATTAGAAAAGGGCTCGCATCCTCGGACTAAACTCCGAGGGGTTCACTCAAACACTAAAATTCTTGCGCCTAACTTTGAATTTGCAGCCACGGCCGCAGCGCTAGTAATCCAGAAGAAACATAGAGACTGAGCAAATCCCCATCGCCCTCATCTTCATCCTGCCACTTCCAGACATACATTACTATCGAACAGTTATGGAGACGAAGTTCTCAACGGCTCTGTTCTCCATGCTGCCGTCTCTGGGAAAGGACTGAGTCATCCACAGGAAATCCGCCGCTCATCCAAAGCATCCTTGATGTCTGATGAGGATACATTCTGTGTCGCGCCCCCGTCTGCCAGTCATTAACCAGAGTTCAACTGTTCACCCTCTTTCTTGATAAATCTCAAGGCCGATCGCGGGGTCTTGATTCCGGATTCAATGCTTGCCACAGAAGTCAGTCAGTGATGGAGGAATGGCCTGCGACATTAGGGCAGATGACTTAATAGCCTTGTAACCCGGATACGTAGAGGCACCAATCTAAGGAGACTCACACGGCATATGTCTGAAGCTTCTTGGGTCTTCGCGATTGAAGAAGACCAATTACCGAACAACAGTATGCAGGCGGTATTCCCGAAGGGGCTGCCGATTCTGCTGATAAAGAGAGAGGGGAAGATCTGCGCAGTATCGAACAAATGTGCACACATGGCATGCACGCTGGCAGGCGGATACCTTGAAGGCTACACGATCAAGTGTCCATGTCATGACTGGAGGTTTGACATAAGGACAGGGGAGTTCCTGACCGCCAAAGAGATCAGGATACCGACCTATGAACTTCGGGTTTTAGAGAAGAAGGTCTTCGTCAAAGTGTAGGTGAGAAAAGATAAGGAAAGTAGTCATGTACACGTTGAGCAGTTGCCCTTGGTGCCGAAAGGCCAAGCAGTTCTTCAAAGACAGAAATATCACCTTCGAGTACGTTGACTACGATCTGGCGAGCGAAGAGGAGCAGAGGAGGATACGGGAAGAGATGCTGAGACATGGAGGATCAACTGCCTTCCCGTTTGTCAGGATTGGGGAGGATGTGACCGTAGGGTATAACCCTGAGAGGTACTCTGAACTGCTGGAGCTGGGCTAGGGAGAAGAGATGAGCGTCGAAGCTAGGAAGAGGGCACTCAGGTACTTGTTCCAGAGAGTTATAGATCCTCTAGGATACAAGTTCAGTCCAGATGGGGAGTTGGTCGATTTCCTCCTTGAACAGGAGGTCCTGCTGGAACAGAAGTACGGCATCCCCTACTGTCCATGTCAAGGGCTGACGCATAGGAGGGAGGAGGACATGAAGATCGTCTGCCCCTGCATACCATTTCATAGGGAGCACTTCGACTATATGAAGCGCTGCTGGTGCGGCCTCTACGTCCATAAGGATGTCACTGACCCTGAGAAGCTCAGACAGATCCCGCTGAGAGAATTCAGGAGTGTCAAGTATGCTGGTTGAAGTAGCTAGGATAAGTGAGCTTGCCCCTGGCGGACTGAAGTACGTCAAGGTGCACGGGAGAGAGATAGTCCTATGCAACTGTGACGGAAAGATATTTGCAGTCGATAATAGATGCGGTCACATGAACGCGCCGCTGAACATGGGCACCCTAGAAGGATATTACCTGACGTGCCCACTGCATAGTGTTCAGTTCGACGTGAGGACAGGCGAAGCCCTGAACAGGCCGCTATACCACTACTCTGGTGAGGAAGAGGCGCAGACACCTCCGGAGAACTTCGACAACTTCCCAAACTGGTACAGTGTACTGAGCGAGCACATAGCCACATGTGACCTGAAGACGTACCGAGTAGTAGTCGAAAAGGCCTCCATCAAACTGGAGATCAAAGATGAATGACCTGGCCGGAGAAGGCTGTGTGGTCCAGGTTCAGTCCCTAGGCTTACGCCTTTTCTATCGGGGCGCCGACCAGGTTTCCCCACTCAGTCCAGGAGCCGTCATACACCCTGACATTCGGATAGCCTAGCAACTGCGTGAGCACAAACCAGATGACTGTCGCTCTATGCCCGGATCTGCAGTACGCAACAATCTCCTTATCAGGCCTTATCCCGCGTGAGATGTAGATCTGCTTCAGCTCCCTGCTGGGCTTGAATCTTCCATCTGGAAGGAAGTTCTCCTCGAAGAAGACATGTTCTGCTCCTGGTATGTGGCCTGCACAGTAGGATCCTTCCTGCGGCAGCTCAGGCACATTGATCAGTTCACCCCTGAATTCTTGAGGTGTCCTCGCATCGATAAGGATCAAGTCTCTGTTCCTCATATTGGTCAGGACGTAGTCTCGCAGAGCTCTCATGTTTATGTTGGGACTTGCGGGTCTGTAGAAGCCGGCATTACTGTGTCCGAGAGTCTTTACATCACTCGTCAGCGGCAGTCTGTCTGAGATCCATTTCTGCAGTCCGCCGTTGAGTACCTTCACCTTCTTGTGGTCGTTGTATCTCAGGAACCAGAACAGGTAGGTGGAGAATTGCTTCACTAGGCTGCAGCATATCACAGTCGTATCATTAGTTACACCCGACCTCTCCATCAGGCTCTGGAAGTCTCTGCCCGTCACAAAGTCTCGGCTTGTTCCATGCCACAGATCTCTCCTCCAGTCGAGGACTACGCTGTTCGGTATGTGTCCTATGTTGTTAGGGGGGAGCGGAGCAGGATCTATCTCGATCACTCTTATGTCTTGATCTTCTAGGTGCTGCGCTAACCAGTGTGTCTCCACCAGAGAATCTGTCGATTGCTCCTCCAGGGACCGGCATGTCTGACTGGTCGTCATGACGCCTCTCCTCCGACGCCGTGAGTAGGATCGAGAGCGACCCATCAATATATTTCTCGTCTAAAGGTGTTGGTTCAGGGCCTGTCGAAGTAAATGGCTTTGCCTTTTGAGGAGATCGGTATCCCCATCACTATGCTGGACTTCTTGGTCATCCCAAGCCTGATAGCGGCCGTGCCGATCCGGAACATTATCCGGTTGTCGACGTTGTGGTTCATAGCGGTCTTTGCAGCCGATCCAAGAGCTATCCCCATGTCGAGGATCTTGAAGATGCAGTTAGGGCCTGCGAAGTCCAGTCCTCTGGAGCGTTGCGCCTTGCTGAATGCATCACAGGTTTCATAGCCGCATCCTCCACAGTTCAGCCCGAAGCTCTTAGTTCCCTCAACACCTACAAGGACAACGGCCGCTGAGTCTCTAACGTTCCTGCCGTCACGGGAGAAACCAGGGTGATTCCTCTCCCTGCCCACCTTCTCCATCTCATCAGCGATCTCGTCCTTTTCTTCTCCATAGACGAGGAGGGTCTCGACATCATCTTTCCCTCCCGACTTCGGAGCTGTCCTCGCGGATATCAACATCAACTTGGCTACATCCAGTAAGCCCTCAAACTCTGCTGGGCTACTCTCAACAATCGGCATTTCAGATCATCAACCTCACTCATCTAGTTGATGCAATAACAGAGAAGAGTTGGCTAATAATGCTTGGTTTATGGCTTGTCTTGAAGCTTCGGCCAGAGGTGGCGCGGCATGGATATCTTCCGTATTGGACGTGATGGTGAAGAAACACCTTCAAGCCTAACCCTAAATCTAATGTGTACAAGAAGAAGCTAGAATAGCGCGTCTAAAGAAGAAAGGAAGAGCGACTTGCTCTTCTTCGCTTAACAATGATGACGACCGTATTGCCGCGACTAGTCCGGCCAAGGTCAGGTAAGGTGCTGGAACCTCAAGCTTGCTAAGGGGCATGACCCCCCCACTCCCAACAGGTCTCGGCAGTATTGTCTGGTATTCAGGTCCATACGCTCCTGACATGGGTGGAGTCAGGTCATGCCGGTTGGACCCATTAGTATTCACGACCCAGGCACTGCTGGGTCTCCTAGTGAAGACGATCTTCGTTCCGTCAAGGATAGTGAGAAAGCTTTTCGAAGAAATTTCTTGACATCAGTCCAAGCGTCAAGTTGTTGAGAATATCACAACAAACAATACTGTGGCGTGACAAAAAAATTGGGGCCATCCTGCATGGATGGCGAACTATCTCTTTTCTATTCAGACTTTTCAGCTATCGCGAAGCGGTCACGAACCTGAGTAACCTGGATCTTGACATGGTCCCCGGGCTTCGTGTTAGGTACAAAGACCACGAATCCCTCAACGCGTGCAAGACCGTCACCGCGCCGACTCCTCTCTTTTATGTCGACTTCGTACTGCTTCCCTTCCTCGACAGGTGCGTCCCTTATTCTAGGATACATTCTTGTTTTCACCTCTTGTAGTCTCGGTCAGTTAAAACAAGAAGGACGTGTGGGCGATGTCTCTCGTGAAGAAATCGACTCAGCTGCCGTTCTCGTCAAACCAACTTGCGCTCAATTAGGGGTTGTCCTATTTAAATCACGCGGAGGAGCTCCAAAATGCTTGTGGCATAGAGAGTTTCTCTAGCTGTCTCTGCTTCTTAGCCGCTGCAGTCGCTGCTGATGTGGTCCTGAGCGGATGCGCTGACTGGTGGAGACCCACAATCATGCATATGCCCTTCTATGGATCTCTGCTTGGTTACGTACTCTGTTCTTGGCGGGGAGAAGACATCGAGAAACACACTTTTCTCAGGCCCGATGGTTCTGACTTCATGCTCCTCATTCGGCGCCAGCCTGTAGACCATTCCCTTCCGAACGATCCTTTTCTCGGTTCTGCCTGTGAACTCAGCCTCGCCGGCAAGGCAGATCCCCATCTGCTCATGAGGGTGGCTGTGCATAGGGACGCTCTTTCCCGGCGGTATCTCCACTATGAAGAAAGTCATCTGTTCACTGTTCAGTAGTACCCGTCCCTGAACATTCGGAATGATCTCGTACTTCGGCAGCTTTTCATACTCAACCGTTTCCATGACTGTCACTTCGTAACCTATCCACGTCTTGAATGAGTCAGGTCTGTTTCGTCTACGCATTATGAGGCCAGTCGATGTTGAGGATCTCCTATATGTCTTCAATGGATCGTCCAGCCGCCGTCAACAGGTATGACTGCCCCAGTGATCATGCTTGACCTGTCTGATGCCAGGAAAGATACGGCAGCGGCTACGTCTTCAGGCTTTGCAAGGCGTCTCAGAGGTATCTTGTTCATGACGTAGTCCCTGAACTTCCTGTCGGATAGCATCTTGGCTGTGAATGGGGTCTCGACGAAGGTGGGTGCGACCGCGTTCACCCTTATGTTATGTTCTGCCCACTCAAGCGCCAGGACTCGTGTCAACTGGTCTACCGCGCCTTTACTTGAGCAGTATGCTGCTCTGAGGGGCAGGGCGACCTTTCCAGCCTGGGATGATATGTTGACTATCACACCCGTCTTCCGCGGTATCATAGACTGCTTGGCTACGGCCTGGCAGCAGAAGAAGAGGCCCTTAACGTTCGTGTCCATTATTGTATCCCATGCTTCTGCGGTGACATCCTCAGCATTCTGTGGGATGTTGACGCCCGCACTGTTCACCAGTATGTCGACCTCACCACACTCAGTACGGGTCGTCTGCACGGCTTCAGGAATCCCGTGAATATCCGTGACATCGACCGGGTACCATCTGCACTCTCTCCCAAGCCTGGTGATCTCTGCTCCAGTCGCAGCCAGCTTACTCTCAGTCCGGCCCCAGAGGGCTAGGTCTGCACCCTCCTGTGCGAGTTGAATAGCGCAGCTTCTCCCTATTCCGCTACCTGCTCCGGTAACCAGCGAGACTTTGCCAGAGAGGCTCATGCTGGACCCTCATCTATCTGGGCGGTCTGTTTCGCAATAAGAGACTTGTGATCTCTGTGAGGGATGAGGCTCGATAGGCTGTTGGACTCATTTAGCAAGATGTTCTTGGAGAGAGTCACTCTTGACTCCTCTGAGGGCTAGGACTTCTCTTGCAGGCTTCCTATCGCCTTTACAGCTTATCATACGTGGTGCATCGAGGATGTGCAGCTCATATCCTAGGTCACTGTAGAGCTTGCATATCCT
>JAGTQV010000056.1:6079-10230 GCA_018397035.1 Candidatus Bathyarchaeota archaeon
GAGAGTACGGCTGGACCTGGGTGCTCTGCAAGCCACCTCGCCAAGCGCACCTGGTCCCCCCATGCGAATCCCTCCTTGTAGTAATGGGTGAACTCAACATCGTAAGGCGGATCCGCATAGACGAAGTCGCTGGGATCGAGGGGTACGGTCTCGAAGTCTCCTGAAGTGAACTCCCACCTCTGGAAGGTGTGCTGGTACGGTGTGAAGTTATGCATGTAGTTGATCTTGTTGTAGCGACCGAAAGGAACATTAAACTCTCCTGACCGGTTGAAGCGGCAGAGTCCATTGTAGCATGTGTGATTAAGGTAGTAGAAGAGCTGAGCGGCTTCCTCGCTGTCAGCCTTCCCTGTCTTGATAAGTTCATTAAACCTGTCGCGATGAGCATAGTAGAGCCTCCGGTTGTTCTCCATGGGGATCGTCGGGGTGAGGCCCTGCTTGAGCCACTTGAAGAAGTTGATGGCATGTATGTTGATGTCGTTCAGTAAGGCTTGGTTGGGCATCAATCCTAAGGCGACGGCGAGTCCTCCACATAAAGGCTCTACTAGTCTACGGTTCCTGTATGGATCCCAGATCGGCTTCAGATACGGGACGAGCCACCTTTTCCCGCCAGCCCATTTCAGGGGCGGCCTCAGAGTGGGGCTTCTGCCGGGACTGATCAGGTCTGTGATTTGCTGCATTATGAGGTTTCATCCTCAGTCTCTTAGACAATCTCTCCCAATAACTTTTGCAAGCGGTGATGACCACCTCAACAGGTAGTATGCAAGGGGTCTTAAGCCATGCGTTATGTGACTCAACCATCCTCTGACAGAGCAAGAATCAGCTTATAATCCATACTCTGAGATTGTGAGTATGCACAATGGCGATGCCGCATGGAGGCATGTGTAGACGACTACGATCTATGTGAGGAAAGCCGACGGAACCAGACAGATCTTCGACAGAAAGAAGATAGTTGCAACCTGTTTGAGAATGGGCGCGACTGACGATGTGGCTGAAGAGGTTGCCAAGAGGGTTGAGTCTAGAGTCTACGACGGGATGGAGACCGGAGAGATACTTAGAATGATCTTTAGGGTGTTAGGCAGGTATAAGCCCGAGGCTAGATATCATATAGACCTTCGCAGGTCGCTGGGGTTGCTGAGGTCGAAGCCGGACTTCGAGATCTTTGTTCAGGTCCTGCTGTCTGAAAATGGCTACGATGTCGAGCCGAACCGGATCCTGAGGGGAAGATGTGTCGAGCATGAGGTAGACGCTATCGCGAAGAGGGATGGCAGACATACATTGTGGAGGTGAAGCAACATGCTGACTACCACACACGTACAGGTCTGGATGTGGCAAGGATAGCTAGAGCTGTTCTGGAAGACCTTGTTGAGGGATATCAGGCTGGGTTGAGCCGGCTGAAGGTGGACCAGGCTATGATAGTTTGCAACACAAAATTTTCCGAACATGCCCTGCAGTACGCGAGATGCAGGGACATCCTCCACATAGGTTGGAGCTCCCCTCTAGGGCAGGATCTTCAGACTATGATCAGGGGGAGAAGTGTCTATCCGATAACATACATCAGAGGTCTCAAAAGCTCAGCTAGGGACAGCTTGGTCTCCGTCGGCATAGTGACGCTGAGACAACTTGCTGATAAGCGACCCGAAGATCTAGCCCGAGAAGCTGGAATAGACAAGACGGATTCCAAGAGGCTGACTGAGATGGCTGAAGATATACTTTCGAGTGTCAAGTAGGGGGAGTCGAAAGGGTGGGAATCACGCATCTCTCTTGAAGCGTTGGAATGAGGGGTTTTGGGAAACTATGTATGAGCCCCATTCTTGCAAGAGATGAGAGAGTGTAGTCTAGAGAGATCGCTGATGCTTGTCGAGGCAGTGTGCTAGCCAGAGTCCAATGCCACGTCAACCCCCTGCAATATTCAGTTAGCATTGCAGATTTCATGCATCAAAGGGAGTAATACATTGAGCCATGTAGGAAACTGCTGACCGAAACAATCTAGATGGAGCCTAGTGCTTGCACTCACAGCTTTCTTCTGCTCCTCGTGACGTGAACCACTAGAAGCATTAAAGCCAAGGCTGCTAGCAGCGGTGCCGCCAGAGATGGGAAAGCAGGTGGACGAGGTTGCATAGTTTCATCCTGTGCTGTCTGGTCCATAATAGTCTTCACTCTTTGAAAGTGCAATAGGGCTGCAGCATAGTCTCCGGAACGGTACAGAGACCTCCCTTCATGAAATTCGTCGTTTGCTCTTAGAAAAGACTCAGCATGTTTCTCGAGAAGATAGTCGAAGTAGCCTTTGAGGGGGACAGCAACTTCTGAGGTGGTGCTCCCTAGAGCGAATGAGCGATTTATCGCCCGTCCGTGCAGCTGCTGCAACTTTCCACCGAGCTCCAGGCATAGCCTGTCGCAGCGGGCGTGTTCTGGAATTCCAACCTCCAAGTCACCGGCTGAGTACTCATATACTCCGACTAGGTCTGTGCCGCCTTGCAGTTTTGAGTATTGAATCCTAACATCGTAGAAACTGTATCCGAGTTCAGCGTTCTGAGGAACCGCAAACTCTAGGCTCTGCTGGTATACGTCACTTGACTCATTGAGCAGCTTTTGAAGAGAACCCGGAAACTCAGCGTACTTGCCTTCGCTCTCCCAAGCGAAGCGGATCTCAGCCTTCTCAATTCTAACTGGTAAACCTGAGTCTCTAAGTCTTATAGTCAGAAGCGCTTTCCCAGTGCCGCCTCTTGGTGCGCAGGTCTCGAATTCCACATTCACAGTGAGTGGTTGGTCGAGTGAGAGAACCCAGATGTCGAAGCTTCCTGCTCGGTCTGACTCGAAGGCTATCTTCTTTCCGTCTGGGCTCCATGTTGGGTAGGCGTCCATGTAGGGGCTTCTCGTAAGTTGGGTGTTGTTGGCTCCGTCGCTGTTTATCATCCATATGTCTGGGTTTCCTGATGTGAGTGACCAGTAGACTATCTTTCTTCCGTCCGGGGTGATGCGGGGTGCTCTGTCCCCCTTGCCGTTCCAGGTCAGTCTCTGTTGGCCTGTTCCATCCTCATTCATGATCCATAGTCCGTAGTTTGGTGAGCGGAGTGAGATGCAGGCCATCCTGCCGTCTCTGCTTACGCTGCGGACGTTCTCATGGAGTCTCGGTGTGAGGTTCCTCTCCTTGCCTGTATCAACGTTCAGCATGTATATCTCTACATATGCTACGTCATCCTTGATCTCTGGTACTGTTAATGGTGGGAGCGGGAAGGTTGTCACCTGATAGTAGAGGTGTACGCCGTCAGGATGCCATGTTGTGCGGCTCTCAACCCAGTATCCTGGGTTGTGGCCTCTCGTCAACTGTCTGTTTCCGGTTCCGTCAATGTTCATAATGTATACTTCCATGTTTCCTGTCTGGTTTGCTGTGTAGGCTATTCTGTCACCTCTAGGACTCCACATAGGCGGCCCCTTGAAGCTGCCGTCTGTTGTGAGCTTCACTCTGGAGCTTCCGTCAGATGTCATCTTCCAGATGTCACAGGTCTTCGATTCTGGATCCCATGACCAGTATGCTATCTCTCTGCCGTCTGGACTCCATGAAGGCCCCCCGCTGATCACGTTGCTTGGGGTCAACTGCTGCTTACCGGCTCCATCCTCATTCATTATCCAGATGGTCCAGTTGCCGAGGCTGTCAGTAACCCAGACTATCCTGCCGCCTTCCGGACTGTAGACTGCGCCAACATCTTTTCCCGGACTTGATGTCAGTCTCTTCAGCCCAGGCTCCATCATTCTAGGCTCAGCTATGACTGTTGGTTGGGGTGGCAAATCCTCAGGTGGGAGAGGATAGAGTAGACTGTGGCAGCTTGCACAGAAAGGTCCTTTTCCATAAGCGTCAAGGGTTCGCTGTAGTGGAGCCAGGTTGGAAACAACGTATCGTGCAAGTAGATCTTCGGTCTGTCCTGAAACAGAACAAGGTGAGGTTGATAGTACAAACATCATGCTAACCAAAAGATAGACAGAAACTTGGCGATCGACCGCCACATTCATCCTTGAAAATCAAGGGTTCTGTGAATCCTTCTATGGCTCGCTGTCTTTTCACTCTCTTATTAATCTAGCTTTAACTCCATTCCAGCGTCTATTATGCTGCCGTCTCCTTCAACTCCTAATGGTCTAAGCTGCTCCGCGCTTCA
>JAGTQV010000057.1 GCA_018397035.1 Candidatus Bathyarchaeota archaeon
TGCCCCGGCTATGTGGGAGTTTGAGACGCAGGAGCCGACGTTCACAAGGCCACCGGCCTCGAATGCGCCAGGGTAAAGCTCATACAGGGACTTTCCCTTCTCATTCTTCTGCATAGCGATCGACATTGCTGAGCATCCGGATGAAACGACGATGTATCGGCGTCTTATGAATTCGTCAGCGATCTCGGCGACCTCTGCTCCTCCATTAGGGTAGTTTGCACATCCCACCAATGCTATCACGCCGGGGATCTCGCCGAGCACTATCGGGGCGCCGACGTTCCGTATCTCTATGTCCTGTATCGCGCCTCTCCCAACCCTGATTCTGCACTTCTCTTCCTTGATCTTCTTCTCAGCCGCCTTAACTATGAAGCTGTGTATCCTTATCTGGTTTGGGCATGCGCTCTCACAGCGGTCGCAGCCGATGCATGCGTCGTAGAGCTCAGCCAGCTTGTTGAGGTCTCCACCGGCTGCCGTGTTCACTGCATCGGGTATCGGGAGGTTGTTCGGGCAGGCTCTTCTGCATACGTTGCATTCAGTGCATCTCTTGGCTTCCCGTATGACTTGATCAATATCTGGGATGGTCTTCAGCTTGTTCCTCTTCGGAGTCACCTCGATCGCGGTCCTGACGGCGACTTCTCCAACCTTCCTTGGATCAAAGATCAGCGCGCCTTGAGCTCTCCCCTCAACCAGATCCCTGACTATCTGGCCTGCTGAATCAGAGGTTCTGTTCTTCAGCCCTAGGCAGTTCTTCTCGGATGAGGCGATGACCGGAGTCTTGACCTTCTCTGCCTCAATCAGGACGTCAGCTCGGATGCACTGTTCATCCACAACGATGACATCTGGCACTCCACTCCTGATGTATCTCAGCTGCCATGAGATAGGGCCGATGATCTTCGCTTTTGGATCGTACCTTGTCACGTCATGTGCGGTGCAGCATATGCCTGTAACCTCAACCTCATCGTGGAGACCATTCCTCTCCAGGTAGTCGACGATCTCAACCGCCGAAGGAACATTATGCCCAATCACCAGGATGACAGGCTTCGACCTGTCGACTGTGCCCAGACCTATCTCCACAAGTGGAGGGTTAGGGTCAGCCTTAGGCAGACCGTAAGCGGAGATCTGTGCTATGTCAGCGATCTCCATCCCAACCTGGTCGATCATCCCCGCGTGGAATGCTTTAGACTCGAAGTCGAGTTCGCTCCCCTCTTGTCCTGTGTGGGTTGCGGCGAGGAGATGGGTGATCTGGGTCTCAAGGTAGTCCAGAACCTCCTCCAGGTCCCTTAGGGTTTTCGGTCTGACACCGCAGACCAGTCTCGTAACCGGGGCCTCCACCTCAACCCCTGCGGACATCCCGACATCGATCGGACTCTCTGGGCCATACTTCTCGATGAGATGCTCCACGAGGTGTCTGGCATGGCCTGTATGCGTCGCCGCGCCTATACAGCATGCCAGCAGGACAATTCTGGACTGCTGTGCAGACATATCAAGTCCGCAGGCGCCTCTCTTACCTCTTGTCAGGTCGCACTTACCCATGGTGCATAGGCAACAGGCATCGCAGAATGGAAGGTATAGGGGCTTGTACTTCTCAAGGAGCTTCATATCCCAATCTCTGAAAGTGGTCAAGGTTGGGTATGGAGTAGGCCCCTCCAGTTCAGCCCATGATTCATCCACTATCTTCCCGATCGAGATCT
Source organism: Candidatus Bathyarchaeota archaeon (assembly GCA_018397035.1). Lineage (GTDB taxonomy): Archaea > Thermoproteota > Bathyarchaeia > 40CM-2-53-6 > RBG-13-38-9 > JAGTQV01. Next base: position 1,692 of record JAGTQV010000057.1, read on the forward strand.
CTAGACCTTTAATCTCAGCAAGCTCAGTCTTAAGCTCCTGAACTTTGAGGTTGACCCCTCTCTTGGACATGAATTATACTCCATTCACCTGTGGCGTACGCGTAACGTGTGGTTTTGAAATCTATAAAGGTTTGCTGGGTTAAGGATTGGGATCGCTGACTGGTTGAGGCGGTAAAACCTACATTCTCCTCGGGTCTGCCGCTTCTGCTCTATGCGTGAGCCCTTATGCAGAAGCGATTCAGACCAAGAAGTTTTGCGGGGCCAGCGATGGTTACGCCGTAGAAGATTAAAGGTCTATGCCCAGCCGCCTCTATTATCCGCTCTATCGTCCCGTTGACTATGGTTGAGCCCGTCGCTAGGACTAGGTCAGACCATTCAACAGTCTCGTCTAGGTCTGTCTCTCCATCCAGGATCTTCACTCCGTCCTTTACTGTCCCGATGTTCTCTCTGTTGAGGTCTGTCACTCGTATGGTGAACCTTCCTGAGAGGGTCTCGACCATCTGTGGCTGGTAGCCTATCATAGCGATCTTCGGGTCGCCGAAGTTCTTGGAGATGTAGTCGACGAGTTCTCTGGAGCAGGTCTCGGGCTCCTCATCTTTACAGTGAGTCGTGCCCTCCACCAGGCCGAGATGGTTCATCACCGCGTTTAAGGCGGCTATGAAGATGGCTCTGTTCTCATTGTTTGTGAGGTCTATTGATAGTACTTCCTCCAAGTCGCCGTTGAACTGCACGTAGGCGTCTGTGAAGGCTTGGCCGCTCGAATCTTTGAATCGAGCCTCCACTATCCTCTCCTTTCCCTTGAGGAGGGGGAAGTCTTCCCTCTTCGGGGTGCCTATCGCCTCGCTGGGGGTCTTCACAGTCACCTGGACCTTCTCCCTCCACAGATTATTCTCTTTGACTATTCCTTCAAACCGGTCTTTCAGGGTTTGGTACATGGATTCTTTCCTCTGGATCTGCTTTCAACACCCTGCATCGATACGTCTAGCCGATCAGACTTCAATTATCCCTTTGAGCCTTTTGGAGGGTGGATGAGCGTTTCTGGAGCTAGGATGTTGAAGGGTCATCTACCTCACCCCTTTCACCTTACTCTGGATTTGAGGTGTCTCGGCGTGTTGAGGAGGCTCTTGAGAAGCTTTCTCGGGCTCAGACTTGCCAGATTCAGTTTCTGCGGCAGTTCATCGCGGTCGTCATCTTCGTCTGAGGCGACGTCTACAACTTCTATGTCGAAGACCAGTGTCTCTCCGGCGAGTGGATGATTAAGATTCAGGATGACTGAGTCTTTCTTCACATCCTGGACAGTCACCATGTGTCTCTCCCCCTCTTTCGAGACGATCTCGACGAGGGCGTTCTTGACGATCTTCTCCTCCTCTTCAAAGATGGACTTCGGCAGCTCTGTCGTCCTGGCCTCTCTTCTAGGTCCGAACCCCTTCTCCGGCGGGACTACTACTGTCTTCTTGTCTCCTTTTCTGAGTCCGATTAATGCTTCTTCAAGGCCTTGGGGGATGTCTCCTGACCCAACCTTCAGGACGAATGGATCTTTACCGAAGGTGCTCTCGACGATCTTCCCGTCTTCAAGTTTCATGGCGTAGTGGATTATCACTTCGTCTCCGATACTGATCGGCACCGGAAACCCTTCTCCAGTTGTTGACTGCTTGAACCTAACGATTATATAGATTTTGTTCGAATGAACATAAGTGGACTGGTATGCCGCGTTACCGATGGTGCCACCGTCTAGGAGCTGGACCAGGCCGCCCTATGAAGCCGAGGTTCATAGGTTGGCGTCCGACTATGAGCCATTTCGTTCCTGCATCGCCTAGAGGCCAGTCAACCACTAGACTCCCAATAGTCATGTCTTACGATGAGCTCGAAGCCCTCCGCCTCATAGACTATCATGGCCTGACTCAGGAGGAGGCTTCTGAGAGGATGGGGGTCTCGAGGGGGACTGTTTGGCGGTGTCTCGACAGTGGGAGAAGAAAGATCGTGGCGATGCTTGTTGAGAACAGGGAACTGATCGTTAGTGAGGGTTGACGGCCGGTTACCGAAAAGCTTAAGAACATTATGTGCATAAGCACATAAAAGTGATGCCTATGCCGAACGGTTGGCCTCGAAGACACAGGCTGTTCCCGAGAATCCCACTCAACCCCCCACCAGGCTACGAATATATAGGACCCTGCTGGTGCGGACGCGGGCCACACGCCTTCTACAGAACGCCTGAAGGGTACATCACCCGTGCTCCGCCACTGTATCCGCTGGAAGTGAAACCGGAGGAAGAGGCGAGATGGCTGGAGGAAGAGGCGAAGAGTCTACGGGAAGAGCTGCAAAGAGTCGAGGAGAGACTTAAGAAGATAAAGGAGTGAAGACCTCCCCTTCCCCCCAGATAGACTGCCCTAGGTTGAGAACATGGTTAAACTCGTCATCCCAATCGAGAGGTTTGAGGGCGAAATGTCGACAGTATTCCCGCACTTCGGAAGGGCACCTCACTTCGCTGTAGCCGAGCTGACAGAAGACGGTTCAGTCAAATCCATCACCTCCATAGATAATGTCGGCGACCACTTCGGCGGCCACGGCGCAGCAGAGGCCCTCGTCTCGAAGCTTGAACCGGACGCCCTTGTCGTGAAGGGCATGGGTCCCAGAGGCCTCGAAGCCTTCCAGAGCAGGGGGGTAGCGGTCTATACTGGGGACGTGAATACGATCGGCGAAGCGATCACAGCCTACACCACAGGAAGACTGGTGGCTCTGACAGAGGCCTGCAGAGAAGCAAGACACCACCCTGAATGCCGCTGAGACCGACGACCCAGCCACCCATTACTCATACTCCAGGCAGATTCATCTCATCCTGTCCAGTTGAAGATGTAGGTGTCGGCCTAAGGAGGTATAGGCCCAGCGCCAGCATCACCCGGTGCGGCGTGAGGTAGAAGATGCCTGCTGAGGAGAAGGCGAGAGCCCTCACAGAGGGGAGGAGGGCCGCAGGAGCCTCTACTATCGCAGCAGCACTTCTACTTGTGTCAAAGTGGATTGCAGGAGTCTTATCAGGCAGCATCGCTCTACTCGCAGACGCCCTCCACTCACTCTCAGACGTCGCAACTGGGGCTGCTGTATGGTTCGGCCTCAGACTCTCGATGAAGGAGCCTACCGAAAGCTTCCCATACGGATACTATAAGGCTGAGACTCTCGCCTCCCTCCTAGTCTCCCTGGTGATAGTTCTATCTGGAGTCCAGATCCTGCTTGAATCTGTGAGGAGAATCATCGCACCCTCACCCGTCTCGTTAACGACCCTGGCCCTGCTGGTCGCAGGATCCTCATCCCTGCTCTCATACATGCTCGCCCGGTACAAGAGCAGAGTGGGAAAGAAGATCAACTCCCAAGCGTTGATGAGCGAGGGTAAACATTCAATGGTTGACGTCTACCTCTCCCTGATTGTCCTGGCAGGGATACTCACCAGCAGCCTCGGCATCTTATGGATTGAACCTCTTGCAGGGCTCCTCATCGGCGCGGTCGTCGTGAGGTTCGGATTAGGGTCAGGCAGGGATGCAGCACTAGTCTTGATGGATGCATGCCTGAAACCCGAGCATATCCAAGAGATCACAGCCGCCGCAAGTTCTGTCCAAGGAGTCGTCGGAGTTCACAACGTAAAGATCAGGAGGTCCGGACCCTACATCTTCGGAGACCTACACCTCGAGTTAGATGAGGGGACTCCTTTCGAGAAGACGCATAAGATCTCGGATGAGGTGGAGCAAAGGATCAAGGAGAGGATAGTGGAGGTAGACTCGATAACTATACATATCGAACCTAGAAGCAGGGGGGAGCTGAGAGTCGCGATCCCTGTCAGTGAAGACTATGGACTGAGATCTACGCCGAGCCATCACTTCGCTGAGGCGCCATACTTCCTGATGGTTGACTTAGACAGGAAGAGATTCGAGGTTGGCGTCTGGCAGAGAACCCTGGAGCCGAGCTTGAGCGGAGAAAAGGCATCGCCGCCGCAAAGTTTCTGGTGGCGGAGAAGATTGATAGACTCTTGACGAAGGAGATCGGTGAAGGACCATTCCATCTCCTCAGGGACAGTCTTGTTGAGATATACAGGATCCCTGACGGCCTCGACTCGACCCGTGCACTCGAGGCGTTTCGCGAGAAGAGACTGGAAATGATGACTTCCCCCAGCAGACTCCGACCTGACACACCCATCCATACATCACGGCGACGCCATCAAGGAAATGCGGGAGCAGGCTAAGCAGGCATCAGGAGACGACAGCCAGGCCCGATCCTAGTACACTCCGCTGGGGAACTGGCCGAATCTTCGACGATACCCCATATTGAAGCCTCGGCCGAGACCCATGCCCATCCCTGAACCTCCGAACAGCCCCATCCCGGACATGTAGGGGATCTGATGCGTCAGGAAAGACTGTTGCTGCGGCAGAGTGGGGAATTGAGGATGGTAGATTCCGGGGCCGGGTTGCATCATAAGGTTTGCAGCCGGAGGCATAATCTGTGAAGGGTAGGCTGGGCTGCTCCACCAGCCTGGAGGACTCTGCGGGAACCTTCTGCAGAACCCTGAGAGGTTCTGGCCTAGACCCATTCCACGGCCTATGCCCATTCCGAAGCCTCTCCCACGACCATACATACCGTAACCCAACCCGATCACAGTATAATGTTCTATTGCACGAAATATAGACCCTGCCTACTGCTGACTGAGCTTGCATATAGGATTGATGCTTATCTTCAAGGGATCAAGCAACAGACCCGCCTTCTCCACCGCACACTCCTGATTCCTTCAGTGGGAGTCGACAACTCTAGAATGCAGCATCTCAAGACAATCCATTTATGTGCCCTCGAAACATCCAACCTGGATAAGGGTCTCGCCTGACCTCAGCTCAGATCTGCCTTCTCTCCAGATAGCGGTCAACCGCAACATCTCCATCGTCGCACCAGTCAAGGTTACGCTGGCGGTACCGTTCAGGAGTCTTACCGTGGATGCGTCCAGTCTCGCGAGGCAGCCCTTTTGGTTCAGCGAGGCCACCTCGACATCCACCAGGTCATCTCGGCTTCTATCGATCACTCCGTCATCATCGACAGCCCTGATGGTTATATCCTTGTGTTCACCCACCCCTACATGGACGCGTTCATACACGATGATCAGTCTGGTGGCACCTAGCTCCTTCGTTCCTCCAATTTTGACTCCAAGCATAGACTGCGAAGCGATAATCACAAGGATCGCTGATAGGAGTGAAGCTGAGACTGTCTGCTGCAACCTTCTAGCTTGCTTAGGTGTGATCTTCATCGCTTCCAACCACTATTCATTACTTGATGAATATAAACGATTTCGCACATGTAGGGTTAAAGAGTTTAACCTGCGGGAGGCACCGGCCATAATGTCTGAGTACCGCGGCAGAAGGGCTGAAAGATAACTGACACGCAGCTGGACGGTGAATTAAAGAAAAACATGATTCATCAAAACTTGCTGGCGGGGAATGTCCAAGCAAGAACTCATGGATGAACTGGTCGCTGAACTGAGGGTTTGCCGTAGATGCAGCCTCTGGACTCAAGCGAGGAACGTCGTGTCTGGAGAAGGAAACCTAGATGCATCCGTCGTCCTGGTTGGAGAAGCCCCAGGCCGCCAGGAAGATATCATGGGCCGACCTTTCGTCGGAGCTGCAGGAAAGCTGCTCGATGAGCTGCTTACAAGCATCAAACTCACAAGGGCTCAAGTCTACATAACCAACCTGGTTAAACATAGGCCGCCGGGAAACAGGGATCCAAGACCTGACGAGATAAACGCTTGTAGCCGCTACCTTGACCGACAGATAATCATTGTAAAGCCTAGACTCATAATCACCCTTGGAAGGCACGCCTCAAGATACATCCTGTCCAGAGGCAAAATCAGAATCTCCGGAATAACCAAGACCAGAGGGAAGATCTACAACCTGAGACTTTTCGGAATTCCAGTAAGGGTGGCGACGACGCTTCACCCAGCAGCAGCCCTATACAACCCAAACTACAGATCCTTAGTTGAAGAGGACTTTCATAGGATAAGGACAATACTTAGCGAACCTACTCAACCCGAACGAGACGAAACCTTAACGCGTGAAAGGAACCCATGATACTCCGTAATGCAACGCTCAGCCTATCATTGACACGCCGGACTAGGGTTGGCGTCGTGAAGATCCCGAATACATACTGCGTGACCTAGCATCCTAGTCTTCAAGAAATCTCACGAATCCCCAAGGATACATTACTCAATGTTGGCAAGTCAATCAAGATGGTGAGTGGAGGGGATGGCGATCCAAGATATTGAAGGTGCCCACCTTACGTTAAGGGGGAAGCTGGGAGACTCGTAGATCCTTGGGGGATCCTAACATTCCTCTATCTTTCTGTAGCAAGAATCTGAGTCGACGCGATCTACGATTGATCTTGGTTCAAACCATTACATGCTATACTCTCTCTGGATCTAGGCAGGTTAGGCCAGACACCTTGTCATAGGATCTGTCGAATGAGATTATTCTCAGCGCGCTAGGTAGATTCGCTAATGACTTTGTCGCTCATTCTGAAACTTATTCCCTTCAGTTTTTCTGCGGCCTTTAGGATCTCACGTCCATCTATGAGTTAGGCATCGTGAACTAATCTTGAGATCCTTGGCGTTCGATGGTCTTTAACCCCTATGGACTTTCCTCTACCGATTAATTTTTCATCGTTTGGATGTTGAGCTGCTTTGTTCATCAAGAAATGATTCTACTCGGCTTTAGGCTTCTAGTTGTCTGCCTTGGCATCGCGCTCTCCGAGCTTATCTCTGATGTACGTGTGGAACTCGTCAAGCTTGTCTCTAGGGAATGGATTACTCACGCTAACTTCCTTCACCTTTGATAGCTCCTCATCAAGTGAGTATACGATCTTGGCCCCCAGGCTTCTGGTGAGGGCGATTAAGTAGCCATCCCAAGGCTCGATGTTATAGACTGCGGCGTAGTCTAGGGCGTCGCTTGCTACTTCAGGAGTGGCATGCGGATACAACGCAGTGGACTTTGTCCCCAGAATCCCTTCCAGAACTTTCTTCACAGCCAACCTTGGTGTTTGAAGGTATCTTGTAGCTATGTGATAGGAGCCTATTATTGAGGTGACAGGTATCACTGCCCGGTTCTTCTGCGTCAGGACTCCTGCCAGGAAGTCTGCAGCGAGCCGCTTCAATGGGTTTTCGAAGCAGGTGGGAACTATTATGCTGACGTCGACTACGCCCTCAATGTAGGCCAAGCTTTCTTCTCGCATACTCAAGGCTCATCCACTTCCAACTTTGCTCAGCCGCTTCTGTGAAGGGTTCAGCGTGGAGTGTGGTGACTGTGTTCCTCCACTCCTCAACTGCGCCCTCAACATCCTCTGAGACCGGTTCGAGGATTATCCTGGAGCCGTCTAGTCTAGCTGATACCTTTCCCCCATCTTTTCTAAGGCCTAGGCGCTCCCTAAGGTTTGACGGTAGGATGAGTCTTCCCTGTCTGTCGACTTTCAGTTTTTCTTCCACCTCTGTCACCATATGGAATAGATTGAGCCATTTGTATAAGCTTTGCCACAACCATGCCTCAGGAACTAGTCAGCTTCTACAAGAAAAAAATGCTTCCCAAAGCGCAGATTCCCACTTGATGTTTGGATGTTTGCGTGTGAGAGTGCCAATAGACTCTCTGGATATGATTCGAGGATATTACCTGCTGATATTCGGTGATATGTGCTTTCGCCTCTGTGTAGGTGCATGTGGCGGCGATGATTCAGTCATGGAGTCTAGGCGGTTTGATATCTGGCGTCATTTTTGGAGTCTGCCGCAGGTTAGGTCAACCAGAAAGGAGATGGATCATACAGTGAATTATGCAGGGATAGATGTGCATTGGCAGTCCTCTCAGGGAGGAGTTGTAGGTGAAGCCGGTAGCTGATTGAGGGGGCTTGATGCTGTTTGAGCTGTCGAGTCCGTGCAGGACAAGAGCTTGCTGAAGTGAGGGTCAAGACGGTTATGGTGGATGTGGGGGATGCCGGCTTCTGACATGGGAGGTTCATAGAAAATATGTTAGGCGGCTATCTCTGGTATGATGCGACCAGGCGTATATGAAGCGTCTTGCC
>JAGTQV010000058.1 GCA_018397035.1 Candidatus Bathyarchaeota archaeon
GTGAGGAGATCGATCCATTAGCGACCAGGCGTCTAGAGATCCTTTCAGGCGAGGAGAGGAAGAAGGCTTTGCTGGAACTGCTTGAGAAGGAGGCTCCTGGTCCGGGGCAGCGCCTCTGAACGAGTTCGAACTGGTGTGGTAGGATACCATTTGACGGAGAATAGGCTGGCCGAGGTGGTCCTCGTCAGAGGCCAGAGGTCTCTGGAGACTGTGAAGAAGGCTCTTGACCCGCTTGACGTGCAGGAAAGACTCACCGACAAGCCTGTACTGTTGAAGGTGAACTTCATAACAACGAAGACATGGGAGACAGGCGCGACGACAGACCCGATCATTGTTGAGGCGCTCATCCAGGAGATCAGGGAAGCTGACGGTAGAGTATTCGTTGTAGAGTCTGATGCGACCGTCACGAGGGCTGACCGTGCGGCTGAAGCTACAGGGATGCTGGACCTTTGCCGGCGGTACAAAGTCCAGTTCATCAACCTGAGCAAGATGAAGGAGAGGGTGGCCGTCAAGATTCAGGGCTGCGAGACACTCGGCAGCATAACAGTCCCGAGACTGGTCTTGGAGAGTCATGTGGTGAGCGCGGCCAAGATGAAGACTCATGGAGATACAACGGTCACACTCGGCTTGAAGAACATGTTCGGACTTCTCCCAGACAGGTTCAAGGGGAAATACCACCTCAAAGGGATAGAGAAGGTGATAGTGGACATAAACAGCGTACTCAGACCCTCCCTCGTAGTAATCGACGGCTTCATAGCCATGGAGGGGTATGGTCCAGTCAACGGCGACCCTGTGAAGATGGACCTGGTCTTGGCCGGTTATGATCCTGTGGCGACAGACGCGACTGCGGCGAGGGTGATGGGCTTCGACCCTCACAGGATCTACCACATAAGACGCTGCCACGAGAAGGGTCTCGGCGAAATCGACCAGATACAGGTAGTCGGCGAGAGAATTGAGGAAGTGAAGAGATGCTTCAAACCGGCTTGATGTGACTGCACAGTCTAGACGACGTTTTGTGCAGCCCCACCCCCAGATCCCTTGTGTCAGGGAGTTGGAGAAAGGACAGACTGAATCCTGGATGCGGCAGGCCAGAGAACAGCCAGGTATGGAATAGAGTCAGCCATTCCGAAATCTTGAAGAAAGGGCCACAAGATCCATGTGGAAGCTATGTCTCGGATTCCTGCGTCATTGAGAGAGGCATTACACGCATTCGACCAGGAGAGGCTTGTCGAGGCGACGGAGAGGGCTCTGGAGCAGGGCTACAGCCCGCAGGATCTGCTTGAAGGATTGACTGAGGGCCTCAGGGAGGTCGGTGACAGGTTCGAGAAGGGTGAGCTGTTCCTCGCAGAGCTCGTGGCCGCAGGTGAGGCTGCCAAGAAGGTGATCGCAGAATACTTGAAGCCTATGCTTGAGGGCGGGGGGGAGGGTGAACCGCTCGGCCACATCGTCATAGGCACCGTTGCAGGAGACATACATGATATAGGAAAGGGTATAGTTGGGATGATGTTGTTCACAGCAGGGTTCGAGGTGAAGGATCTTGGGGTCGATGTTCCTGCTGAGATGTTCGTCCAGGCTGTGAGGGAGGAGAAGCCGGATGTCATCGCCATGTCTGCCCTATTGACTACAACCCTGCCGATGCAGAGGGAGACTATAGAGGCTCTGGAGAAGAGCGGGCTGCGCAACACGGTAAAGGTTATTGTAGGCGGCTCCCCTGTCACGTCTGAGTGGGCTGATGAGATAGGTGCAGACGGCTACGCTGAAGACGCTGTTGGGGCTGTGAAGCTCGTCAAGGAGATCCTGGGGATCAGAGAGTAAGCGGCATGATAGAGAACCCTAAGATTGGGCTTTTCGAGATCTTCACAAGAGACGATATCTACAGGATTCACACAGCGACGTTGGAGGTCCTTGAGAGGACAGGGGTCAGGGTCGAAGAGGAAAGCGCCCTCAAGCTTCTGGCCTCGATCGGGTCTGACGTCGACCTCTCGAGGAGGATCGCCAAGATCCCGCAGAACGTGGTGGAGGAGGCTATCAGGAACTCGGCGAGGACGATACACTTCGCTGGAAGAAGCCGGGAAGATGACATAAGGCTTGAGGGTAAGAGGGTGAACTTCGGCCCTGGGGAAGGAGCTACCAGCATCCTCGACTGTCAATCCGGCATTATCAGGCCCTCAACCAAAGATGATACAGTCAAAGCAGTCAAGCTTGCTGACGCCCTCGACACGATCGACTTCGTGATGCCGCTCTTCACAGCCCAGGATGTGCCGAAGCCTGTCATGCCCCTGCACGATCTCGATGCAGCGCTAAGAAACACAGAGAAGCCTGTCATGGTCGTTGACTTCGGCCTGGAAGCAAACTACCTGATAGATATGGCAGCAGTAGTCGCCGGCGGCAGAGAGAGACTGAAGGAGAGACCTCTACTAGGCATGTACAGTGAACCGGTATCACCATTAACCCACGGTAAGAGCCACGTGAGGAACCTAATGACATTCGCGAATGCAGACCTCCCGATCGTGTATATTCCGTCACCTGCCTGCTGCTCAACCGCCCCAGCAACACTCGCAGGCGCGATCGTTCAGTCGAACGCCGAGACGCTGAGCGGCAACGTGATCGCTCAATTCACCAGGAAAGGTGCGAAGTTCATCTACGGGTCTGACACCTCATTGATGGACCAGAGGACAGGCGTCTTCTCTTACGGATGTCCGGAGTGGATGATCTTCAACCTTGCTATGGCTCAACTTGGACGGCACTATGGTCTTCCAACCTGGAGTACAGGAGGCTGCTCAGACTCGAAGATTCTGGACGGTCAAGCCACTTTTGAGGCTGGTCTAAGCCTATTCATAGCAGCTGCAAGCGGCGCAAACCTGATCCATGATGTCGGCTCCTACCTGAATTTCGGGCTGACAGGAAGCTTGGAGCTTCTCACAATCTGTGACGAGATGCTCTCGATGATCGCCTACATTCTGAGGGGGGTCGAAGTGACGGATGAGACTCTCGCCGTCGATATCATAGACAAGGTCGGTCCAGGCGGCCACTTCATCACGCAGAAGCACACCTTGGAGTTCCTCAAGAAGGAACACTGGCTACCCGGACTGTTCGACAGACAGATGAGAAACAACTGGGTGAAAAGCGGCTCCAGGGATCTGCTGAAGAGAGCCGGAGAGAAGACGGAGCAGATACTGTCAGCGCATCAACCAGTCCCCCTGCCAGCCGATGTCAACAAGGAACTTGACAAGACGCTGCGGAGATCAGAGAAGGAGATACTGGGCCATCAGCCCAAGACCTGAAAGTCATTGCACCGGTACTGCAGGGGCCGCGGAGGACTTATGAAACAAAGCCTTCCGCGGCTCATGGGGCAAGCGTGTATAACTTGAACCTGAAAGAGAGGATGGCGGACCTGGCGGGATTCGCGCTCTGACAGCAGCATCCTTATCCGGATAAACTAAACTGGATGACATAAGTTCGTTAACACCCCCCAGGGTCATCAGCATGTATTCTTCTGATGTCTAGGCTGAATCTTCGTGTTCGGAAGTAGTCTGCGATGCCGGCCTTGAGGTTGGAGAATGAGGGGCAGTATCATGATGCGTGAAGGCCGTCGCCCATCTGCCTCCAGCACTCCTCAACCGCGTTGAACTGCGGGGAGTCGATGGGGAGCCACTTCAGAGAAGTCAAGATATGATTATCCCACACCAACAGTCAACCCTGTAGAATACTGGGGCCCCATCCAGCTGCAGGATGTCAATAACAACACTGCTGAAAATATCGGAGCCCTTCACCTCAACTGCAGCCTACCTTTTGGGCGCAAATGCCACAGCCCTGACTGGCGAGCCTGAACCATGCCGTATGTTAAGGGGGAAAGCGAAGAGGTAGGCCCCGTCGACAGGGAGCCTGTCAAGGTTCTTCAACCCCTCCAAGATTGGGATGTTGCATTCGCGCAGCAGCTTGATGTGTGCAGGCTCAACCTTTCCCAGGTTCTGGGCGTCCAGGAAGGCTGTGACAGAATCTACTGTTGGAGTATCGGTTCCGACCATCTTCACCCGCCTCTTCCCAAGATGGGCAGCCGCTCCGACTGAAAGGCCTGGGAAACCCCTCATAAATCTCAACGGTTCCTGAGTCACTCGTCCCCTGCCCTTGATGGTCCATCTCCTGTCCCAGCCGTATCTGAGAAGCACGATATCACCTGGACGCAGGCTGCCATGGATCTTCTCCCACCTTTTGATCTCTGAACTCGAAACCTCTTCACCCAGTCTCTTAGACTCAAAGTTCAGAACTCTGCACGGTCCATGCCAGACGTCAAGATCCATATCGTCAAGCCACTTTGCTCCACCAACATGTGAGGGGGCGTCGACATGGGTTCCATGGTGTTCAGCAACCTGTATGACGTAGGCGTTGTATCCGTCTCCCTTCTCCCTTGACATCCAGGTCATGTGATGATATGGAAGGTAGCATGGGGTCCCCTCCTCCAAGGCGTGAGTCAGATCAACCACAGTGTAGTTTCTGAGAACATTCTTCAGCTCCAAATCCTTTGAGCCCTCCTAGATCACTTTGAACCTGAAGGATTAATCCTTGTGGTACACGCCTGAGTCATCTTTTCACCTGTCAGCCAAGGATTATATCGGCTCCGGAGAGATCACTAGGTATGCTCCCGCAGCTGGAGGAGATAGAGAAGAGGCGCAGGAGCCTCGGCCTGAGCCAGAAGGAGCTTGCCAAGGCGGTCGGGGTCAGCCAGTCGATGATAGCTAAGATAGAGACTGGAAGGATCAATCCGTCCTACATCAAGACCAAGGCTATATTCGATCATCTTGAGAGTCTGGAGAAGAGGCGGGAGATCAAGGTTGGAGAGATCGTCCAAGGTAAGGTTGTTGGAGTCCAGAAGGACGAGCCGGTGTCCAAGGCGACGCGGATCATGAATGAGACCGGCTACTCGCAACTCCCTGTCTTCGACGGCGCAAGGATCGTTGGAAGCATCACTGAGAAGACCGTCCTGAACCAGATACTTGCAGGTAAAGACCCTAGGGAGCTCTCAGCGGTTCGGGTGGAGTCGGTTATGGAGGAGTCGTTCCCAACGGTGAATGAGGACGCACCCCTCACCGTGATATCTGCCTTGCTGCAGTACAGTCAGGCGGTTCTGGTCACTAGGAAAGGCCAGGTCAAAGGGATCGTGACGAAGGCGGATCTGCTGAAGGTCGTCACATCATACTAGGACTGGAGGCTACTTCTTACGTGCCGCCGCGACTATGCTCACGACATCCCTGTCCTTGAGGACGTAGTCTGTTGGGAGTCTGAGGCCGGTCCTCGCGTCGATCGCGTACAACATAGTCTTCGCAAGCTCTGTATGGATCTCTCTTGCGAGCTCCTTCACGTCAGCACTGTAAGGTATCAGAAATGCGTCTGGGAGGATCCTGCCCATGTGGTCTGAAAGCCTCTTAGCATCCTCAACAGGATACACGGTATTCATGTTGAGAAGCTTGAAGATGCACATGTTGATCGCGAACTGCACCCCTGTGTTAACCCACCTTGACAGAACCCTCTCCTGAACATAGTTGAGGGCCCACCTCTGCTCCTTTGTGAGTTTAGCCTCATCCAGAACCTGGAACTTCTCCTCTCCTGGAACATACCTTATGAATCCTTTCTCTTCTGCTCTGCGTAGTGCAAGCTCAGCCTCGCTGCACGCCGGGATGACGAAGGAACCTCTGAACTCCTCCCTCATCCTTTCATAGTTCTCCGACGCGTTAGCGATGTCCATCTTATTCGCTATTATAACGGTTGGCTTCGATAGCCTCCTCACCTCCCTGGCGAAGACCATCACATCCTTCTCGCTCCACTTCTTAGGAGGCTTCTCTAACCCGCTTCTTGCGAGGGCCTTCTCGACATGGTCCATCTTCACTCTAAGCCCTGCTAGGGAGCGGTAGACCGCCTCCTCCAGTTGGGCGCCGGACTCAACCCGTTTCATGACGGTTTTGAGGCTTTTATGGATCGACTTCGCAAACCACATGGTGATCTCCTCCTCAATATCATAGACGTCCAGTATCGGGTTTCCAAGTCCAGGCCTGGTCAGTCTGCCCTCAGCATCGATGCTCCCGGATGCGTCGGCGACATGGATGAGCGCATCAGCCTGAGCTGCCACACTCAGGAAACGGTTGCCGAGACCCATCCCCTCCCAAGACCCTTTTATCAGGCCTGGAAGATCCACCAGCTCCACAGGTATGAAGCGCCAACCGTCGATACAGGCGGAGTTCCTAGGCTCATCCTTGACGCCGAGCTCCCTGCAGACGCAGATAGTCCTCACATAGGCTGTCCCTGTATTCGGCTGCTTCGTCGTGAAAGGGTAGGTGGAGACCTCGGCTGAGAGGAGTGTCGCAGCATTAAAGAAAGTAGTCTTTCCAGTATTCGTCTTGCCGATGATTCCGACTCGGATCATCGTTAACCTTGAGGGCTTATTCAGCTCAACCTTCTAATATTCTTCTCGGAACAGATTGGTCTCCGCAGTCTCCTCGTTTAATGCTCAACATGACGTAGTTCGATTTTTCCAGCTGTCTGGGCACGGCCCTTCGTTTCTTGCAGGCAAAACAATAATAGGCTATCTCGAGTATTCAGCGGCTGTACCCGAGAAGTCAGCCTGCAACCATATCGAAACTGCTGAAGGCTACTGAGACTTGACTGAAGCCTTGAGTAAGTATCTTGAGGCCGGAAGGATCGCTGCCCGACTCAAGGATGAGGCGGCCAGGATCGTTGCGGTTGGGGTTCCTCTGCTTGAGGTCTGTGAGAGGCTTGAGAGTATGACGGTTGAGCTAGGTGGCAAGCCGGCATTCCCTGTCAACATAGGCGTGAACGAGGTCACCGCACACTACACTTCACCGGCAGGGGATCCACAGACTATTCCTGAGGACTCGATGGTGAAGGTTGATGTCGGGGTCCACGTGGATGGGTACATCGCCGACACGGCTGTAACCTTGACGCTGAACCATGAATATGATGGGTTGGTGTCATCGGCTGAGGAGGCGTTGCTGAGGGCTACCGAGGCGTTGAGGCCTGGTGTGAAGGTCTCAGAGATCGGCGCGGTTATTGAGAGGGCGATCATGAGGTCTGGTCACAGGCCGGTAAGGAACCTGATGGGACACAGGATCGAGAGGTACCGCCTCCACACAGGCAAGAGCTTACCGAACGTCTCAGGGATAGAGGGTGGCATAGTGGAGGAGGGGGAGGTCTACGCTGTTGAGCCGTTCAGCACGCTCCAGGAAGCTGCAGGCTTCGTTCAGGATACTGCTGAGACATACATCTTCAGGTATAATAGGGAGAAGAGGTTGAGGTCCCGGGATGCGGCTGAGCTTCTGGACCGCATCAAGCAGCAGCACCGTTTCCTCCCTTTTGCTTCACGCTGGCTGAGGCCTACGTCCCCAGCCTCCTCCCTTGATCAAGCATTCAGGGAGCTTGTTAAGGAGAGGTGTATAGTCCCTTACAGGGTCCTGGTTGAGGCGAGTGGCCGACCGGTCTCACAGGCAGAGCACACTGTTCTGGTGGAGAAGGACGGCTGCAGAGTCATAACGTAGCGAGTAGGCTAATCCTTAGGGGTCTCTGAGTAGATCATGCTTATCAACAGGTCCCCAACGCACTGCGGGCATTTCCCAACGTTCTTCTGGACATAGTCCCCTACCTTGAACTCCCTGACCC
The DNA here is from genome assembly GCA_018397035.1 of Candidatus Bathyarchaeota archaeon. Lineage (GTDB taxonomy): Archaea > Thermoproteota > Bathyarchaeia > 40CM-2-53-6 > RBG-13-38-9 > JAGTQV01. Next base: position 7,669 of record JAGTQV010000058.1, read on the forward strand.
TCTTGAAGCTGCATTTCTCACAGAACTCGACCGTAAGGGTCCTTATGCTCTGGGCCTTGATTATCTGTATCCTCCTGCGTATGCTGGTCAGGGATGAGACTGAGAGTGCGACACCCATAAGGCCCAGTACCAGGCTGTAGTAGAAGTTCTCCTTCTGCCCCTCACTATATGAGGCTGCTGAGCTGATGATAAGCCAGGCTGAGTATGCGAGTACACCAAGGCTGAAGAATACGGCAGCGTAGAAGTAGAGGCTGCCCCTCCTCTGTTCCGTCAAGACTCATCTACTGCCCTATGCCGATCGTGTTACCTATGCCTGCGACTATGACCGTCTCAGCCTCTCTTGTACGCTCCTGGATGAGGGTCTTGATCTTTGATATGACATTGTCAGCGGCCTCGGCGATCTCCCTCTTCATCGGCATTATCGCCTCCTGGATACTCTGTTTTACTATGAGGGCGTGGACAGGGATCTTATGTTTGGAGGCTTCCTCCTCTATCTTGTACCTTTCTGTACCAACCCCCCCTATGGCTGCGCCGGTCCCTTCACTGACCTCCCCGGTCTTCTCACCCTCAAACTTCACCGCTGCATCGACCATCACGACCATAGCGACCTTCCCTTCACGCTCCTGGATCAGCTGCCTTATCGCGTCTCCAGGCTTCCCAACGTTGCCTCCAGGCCCCTCGGCCTTGAGGGCGATCACCTGTCTGCCGTCAAGTGTAAGCTCTGAGACGACGATATCCTTCTCGACCTTACGCTTCTCCTTATCCCTCATCAGCTTGGAGGCTACGAGGGGGCCTATACCGTCACCTATAGGTTGGCCTTGAGCGAATGCTTTCGTGGCGCTCGCCAGGGCCTCAGCCTCCTGCATGACGAGCGGCAGGATCATCTGCAACTGCAGGATCAGGTAGAAGCTCTGGGTCTTTCTTCCGAGGAGGTAGAAGTGCCTGACTATGCGGTAGATCGTGTTGAGGGCTAGGCTGCCCTCGACGAGGTTCTCAAGATTATTCACCTGGGCCTCGTCAGCCTCTGGAGCAAGCTTCCTGACATCGTCCTTGAATTTGGTGTCACGTACATCCATCAGGTGGTCGAGCTTCCAGACGATCCCTGCGGGATCCATGTCGACTGGTGTGATGAGGAAGTGCTCCAGAAGGGTGTTGAGTCTCGGCGCAGGATCATCCTTCGGCTTACCTATCTCCTTAATAGTCTTGACCGTCAGGATCTTTGCCTCATTCTTCATGAACTCGAGCTTCTTCAGGGCCCCGCTCATGTTCCAGATCATCGTCCAGAGCTGGATCTTCTGACCGAAGAGGATGAAGAGTATGAAGGAGAAGTACATCAGGGTCGAGACCAGTGTCCCTACTGAGCCGCCTTCGCCGTCTGTCAGTCCGAGCAAAAGTAGCCTCGCCAGCAAGCAGATGTGCCCCAGATATAAGTTGTCTTCTAGAAGCACTTCAGCGCAGTTATAAACCTTTCACGCTTGTCTTCTCTACTGAGTCGTTAAGGAGGAGTTGGCAGCGGTCTAGGTTTCGCGTGGGCTCTCGCACAACACTACAGCCTAGATCGCCTGGAAGATTCACTTCCGTGATCGGAACGGGTACGGGTCCTAGCTTCCAGCTATGGCCGCCAACTCCGTCGAGTATTCTCTTCTGCAAACTTTTAAACAGTTTGTTTCCTGGTGTCTGCTGCATGCTTGGGCAGGGTGAAGGTGAACGTCGCCCCTTTACCTTCACCCTCAGACTCAGCCCAGATCCTGCCGCCGTGAGCCTCCACGAGCCCTCTGGATACGCTGAGGCCTAGACCTGTCCCTTTGATGTAGGTGGGCTTCGGAATGGCTGCGAAAGGCTCGAAGACCC
>JAGTQV010000059.1:0-3905 GCA_018397035.1 Candidatus Bathyarchaeota archaeon
CTCCACTATAGCCACACCGCATACTATCTTTGCCTTCTTCAGTATTGTCTCAGCCATCCTCTGCATGACTTTGTGGTATCCTTCTTCCAGGAAGGAGTGGAGAGACTCCGCACCCTTCTGTTTTCCAATACCTATCACAAGCATCTTAACAAGCCCGCTCTCTATGTCATCCTTGAAGTCTGTGTGAGGCTTGACCCTGTTCACAACTATTATCCCGTCTGCACTGTTTGCGTCTCTGCTGATGTATATCGGTGTCTCATCCTCCAGCTCCGCGAGGAGATCGACTTCCATCGAAGAGACTATGGGGGCCCCAACTGTTTCAGGCGTTATTCCATACTGGTTGAGGATCTCAACCTGTCCTTGAGGGGTTGCTCCACCATGACTTCCCATAGCAGGGAAAACAAACGGTTCGCCACCGCACTCCTTAACAACCTTGACGACAGCAGCTATGATCTTTGAGATGTTAGCTATTCCTCTGCTCCCTGCGGTTATTGCGATCCTGTCCCCCGGCTTGATTCTAGAATTGATCTTAAGCCTCTGAAGCTCCTTCTCTACCTCAGCCTCAACATCCCTGAGTGGACGGGATGTAAGCTCCTGCTCAACCTCGAACATCTTCGGAAGAGCAGTTAATGGAGTTCCGCGAGACATGCAGAAAACCTCCCAGTACCACGCTTTTTAAACTATTGTGCTGCGTCAGTCTCGGTCGAGCCCACTTTTCGAATTCGACGAATCTCACTTTCATCATTGTCTACCCTTAAGAAGAGCGGGGAGAAATACGTAGTGTCCAGCCATACTGTGGCGAACAGCGCCAGCCGATGTGATCGTTTGTCGAATACTGCTGCCTGTCTCAGAGGTCAGACGGCGATCCTTGCTGATCTTTTCAGGAGAAGAGTCACCTCTCTCCGCAGCCGAATCGAATATCTGGAGCTGCTGAAGACCCTTGATTCTAAGGCTGCAGTGAGGCTGGCCGTCGAACTCTTTGGAAAAGGCGCTCACCAAGCTGCTGGCATAGACGGCTCAATGGACTTCGACGAGGTCCTTGAGTTGCTTCTCTTCTATGTCTGCGCGAGCGGCTACTCGACCGCCTTCAACGTGGGAAGCGAGGGAGTTGACTTTGATCTTGCAGGCGCAACTAGGATCCCGGGCTTGTCAATGTCTGCCGCGGTCCCGCTGTGGGAAGAAGATCTAGCTAACGTTCTTGAAACAGCAGGTGCCGGAGAGTCGGACCCAGATCTAAGGAGATCAAGGGAACGCATACCATTCGCTTTGATGACTATGGCTGAGTTGAGTTTGGCTCTGGATATCGTTCGATCTGGAAAGTACCATTTACTATTTCTTGACAGACCACTATCCGGAACTTTTCCTGGACTGAACAGAGATGCCGCAACACTCCTGGTCCGAGGAGGATCCAGTCTGACAGGCATTGAGACCTGTGCGGGGCAGCTCAGATTCGTCGATATTTTTCTTGCCGTCGGCTTAGGGTCAGGTCGGACCTGGATTCCACCCCGTGGCGGCAACCTTGCCTACGCAGCCATCAGAGTACTCCTCGAACATGGCAGAGTGACAAGAGAAGATCTTGGGAAGACGTTACACCTGAGCAGCAGTGAGCTTCAACAGTTAATCCGGCTGTTGGATAGGCTTAACAGTCGTCTACACAACGAACTCGTTGAGATCGCGGAATGTGACCTGAAGATCAAAGAGGGATTGTCTGGGTACTGGACCAGAGCCGTTCAAGCGAGTATGCAAGTCATCTCTAAGATCTTCAAGGACTCCAAACACTCTCTGCTGAACGACGATGGAAAGTGGTTGAGCGTCCTCGATCTGAATACGGTGAACCTGTTCCTTATCTATGCTCTGGCTGAAGAAGCGAGCAACAGAAAAGTCTTGGTCATCGGCATAGCAAAAGATACATCCGCCACCGAATATGCGAGAGCAGTCCTGCCGTACCTGCTGTCCAGGAAGACGTCTAAACCTAAACTGCCGGAGATCAGGAGTGACAAGGCGTTCCTAACCGTCTTGAGCGCGGTTAACCCTGACGCCCTGCCTCCGCCTTGGAGGACTCCTGCCTACGATTCCTGCTTCACCACTCTCTTCTGGGATACTGGTGGCAAGAATCCTTTGAAGGCAGCGAGGAAGGTTGTCTCAAGAGAACAGATGTTTACACGCTCATACTTCCAGTTGAGAAGTTTCTCAGGAGACCTTGCGGTTAGGTCTCCTGTATTCCTTTATGATAGACTCATTATGCCTGAGATGGACAGGGAGATACCTGAACTTGAGATTACTGAGAGGGGGCGGCTGGCAACGCTCCGGCCGTTCATTGAATCCGACCAGCTCAGCGAAATCGACAACCTCATTCTTTACCTTCTATCCCGCACAGACAGCTCTGAGGTGATAGAGGCTTACGGCCACAATCAACTCCTCTACCTAGCCGACAAATATGTCAAGGAGGAGGTTGAGCAGATGAAGGGGCTCCTCAGGGGAGTGGTTGAACTCGAGTTGACGCCGCTGGCTAGGAGAGAGAAGGTCTTTACCATCGCGAGGAGATTCAGGGATCTGAGAGCTGCCAGTGAGAGGGCCAGGAAGAAGCGATCTGGAAGAGTGAAGGCTTAATTTGGTTTACTGCGCAGCCTTTGATGAGCTCGATCAGAATTTTGAGGGGAGACTGAGAGAACACAGGATCTCTACGAAGACGTTCAGGGGTGAGCGGGGAGAGATCTCGGTCACGAGCGCAACAGCGATAATTGAGGCGAAGTTCGACTTCAAGATTCTTGACAGACTCCACGATCCTTGTTTCCTCGCCATAGAGCGGGAGACCGCTGAGGGCTCAACTTACCTAGTCTATGAGGCGCTTGCACCTTCAGCCACACACTTCCAGATGCTCGGCATGAACGTTGCCATGCCGACAGTTGTCCGGAGAGAGTTCCTGGAGACCATAAGCAACGGCTGGGGGAAGAGTGAAGAGACTTGGATAGACGTGATAGCAGTCCCGACGAGGCATGAGATGAAGATCGTTGATGATAAACCGGTCTACATGAGATCAAGGCTTACACCCCTGACCGGCTCGAGAGCACATATACTCTCAAGAGACTCTGTAGAGCGTTTCCTATGTGTCAAGCCTGGAGTTGAGATCGGAAATCTGCTGGGTTTCGATCTGCCACTCACAATAGATATTGCAGAGCTTGTGAGGTATCACGCCGGCGTATTCGGATTCACCGGGACCGGCAAATCATATCTGACCTCCTACTTGGTCAGGAAGGCGCTTGAGAACGATAAGGATCTGAGAGTTGTTGTGATGGATGTTGCTGGCGAATACACGATCCATCTAATAGACATCTTAACAGAAGACGGGGTCATCTTTACGAATGAGCAGTGTAATGATGCTGAGCAACTATTAGGTTGTCAAGTCATTCCCGAGACCCTTGAGAAACAGGCCGACATCGGAAAGGCCTTAGAGGCTTGTGCAACGAAGATCGTCGCTGACGGGAGGATTCGAGCTTTGAGCCTGACGCATTTCAGGGGGCTGACGCTGGATTACCTTCTCTCAAAATTGAAGGAGGCTTCTGAAGGCAGCAAGACCGGCGCCACCCAAGCCAACATAGCACTGGGCAAGCTTGAACAACTCATCTCAAGAAGAAGACTGAACCCTAGGGTGGACTGCTCGAGATTCACCGCCGAGGATAGAAACCAGATAATTGCCGTATTAGACTCCGTCATGACCGAACTGCATGAAAAGGCTGGTTTACGCTCAGATCTGAGGGGTGTCATAGATTACCTGCAGGAGGCCCCGCATAAAGAAGAGGAGATCTTCACTCCTGCTCAGCTCGCAAGAGTCATCCTCGCCAAGGACTCACCGAGGGTCATCTTGATCTATCTTCCTGAACCAGATGATGCACGTCTAGCTGCCT
>JAGTQV010000059.1:3912-8036 GCA_018397035.1 Candidatus Bathyarchaeota archaeon
TCCTCGCCAAGGACTCACCGAGGGTCATCTTGATCTATCTTCCTGAACCAGATGATGCACGTCTAGCTACTTCACAATTCATAATGAGCCTTCTAGCACTGAAGAAGTCTATGGGCGCGAACCGCAGCCGGAGAGTTCTACTCATACTGGACGAGGCCCAAGAGTTCATCCCGGATAGGGTCAGGAGCGAAGACTTCACTGACATGTCAAACAGGGCTGTTGAGGCTCTACTCAGGCACGGTAGGAAGTACAGGGCTCACTGCTGGCTGAGCACCCAACGTGTAGCTCACCTGAATGTGAGTGCGCTTCATCAGCTTCACAGCTACTTCGTCAGTGTGCTGCCGAGGTCATACGACCGCTGGGTCATAGCGGAGGCTTTCTCACTCAATACTGCGCTCCTCGACAGGACCATAGAGCTCGAGACTGGGGAATGGCCCTTCGTCTCCTACAAAGCAACGAGACAGAAGAACATCCCAACATTCATCAAAGCGCCGAACAATGAGGATATACTCGCCAGCAGACTCCTCGGCCAGAAATGACTTGGATCTAACGCGGTGAAGGATGCGAATTCGTATACTGGTAGGGGAGCTTTTAACTGCCTAGGGTTCCGGACACACATTCATGAAAGATTATAGAGGTCTCCCAACATCTAGGTTCTTCAGGGAAAAAGGTTATTCTTTTCCTGCAGCTCAGGAACCGCCGACGTGACTGATGATCCTTCAGGTTCAGCAATGAATAGATTTAATATGCGCCTCCCAAGTCTAGAGGCCCACAGGTGCAACTATAATGAGTAGACCTTACAAGTTAACGTGGAACTACACAAATCCTCGTGAATACCTCAGGCTATATGAGAAGTTCGAGATGCCGCCGTTGATTATAACGTGCGCTATAACCGGCGGCTGGCAGGGGAAGGAGGCAAACCCGAATCTTCCGGAGACACCTGAGGAGCAGGCGAAGTCGACCTTTGAGGCGTATGAGGCTGGAGCCTCGATAGTCCATGTACATGCCAGAGATCCGAAGAAGGGCTACGCTGACGCAGTCGGTTCAAAAGAGATCTACTACGACATCAACAAGAGGATCAGGGAGCTCTGCCCAGACATCATAATAAACAATACGACAGGCGGAGGACCCGGCATGAATCTTGAAGAGAGGCTCCAATCCGCATACGCCAAACCTGAGATGTGCAGCCTGAATATGGGAACTATGGTCCAGAGAGGTTTAGTCAAAGCCCGAATTGGAGGACTATCCGGCAGAGACAGAGATGTTGAGGTTGAGACGGTCTTCAAGAACACCTACAGCGACACGGAGAGATTCGCTAAAGTGATGCTGGAGAACAACGTCAAGCCTGAGATGGAGACCTTCCAAGACGGTAACTGGAGTCTGATAGACAACCTCATCGACAAGCAGTTGGTCAAGCCGCCATACTGGGTCTGCTTGGTTCCAGGCATGCAGAGCGCTACTCCACCGACACCTTGGCACATACTGAACCAGATCGCTTATGCACCCCCAAATACTATGTTCAACATTATCGGCATTGGGGTTCATCAGCTCCCCTTGACGACTTTTGCAATGCTCATTGGACTGCATATCAGAGTCGGTATGGAGGACAATGTCTACTACGCCAGAGGGGTCAAGGCGAAGAGCAATGCGGAGCTGGTCGCCAGAGCCGTCAGAATAGCCAAGGAGTTGAATAGGCCGGTGGCAACGCCTACTGAAGCAAGAGAGATGCTGGGGATCTCCAAGACACCGACCAAGTACTGAGGGAAGAATCCCTCACCCCCATTCAACTTAACTCATACATTCGCCGAAAAAGATAGCTGAGAAGGCTACGTCAAGGATCTTTCCAGACACAGGCAAATGCGAAAGATCAAGTTTAGACTCCTTTTTGATGCACATAGAATTCGCGGCGATGATTGAACACAGAGCCTACCATCATGCATGTGTTTCCAGATTTTGCTGACAGGAATTCCTAGCATCCTCTGCAGGAACTGTATCTCTACTTTAAAGGTAAAGTGTATACTGTTCCCTGCTATTTCCATCTAGACTGAACGAATCGAACTGTCCCAGTGATGACTATATTGCTCAACAGACAGCAGTTTGGCCTATTACGTATACGAAGAGTTACATGTCGAATGCACCTACCATTACGCGGGGGACGACGAATTGTTCAGCAGGAACATTCTTTCACTGTCGTGCCTACTTGTGCTCATCGCCGTTATCCCGTTCGTTTCTGCCCCCTCAAAATTTGAGAGTATCGAGCTTCTTGAAAATGGCGGCTTCGAGGAAGGAATGAGTGGGTGGAGAGGCTTCAGCTATTGCGATCAACTCCCCCGTGAGGGTGTAGTTACAGAATATCTTGCACATTCTGGAAGGTGTTCCCTCTATACACTCTGTGGCACTGGTGGAGAGCACTGCTATGGTGTTGGAGGCGGTGCAACTCAAGAGATCCGTTTGAATCAGAGATCATCCAATCTTACACTCCAGTTCAGCGTATACATATTCGGCACATCTCAGGTAAACGCATGGATCGATATCGCCCTGATCGCTGATTTCTGGGTATCACAGACCAAGAAGACTCTAATCTACTATGTGGCGTGGACAGAAAACACCGCTATCTACAGAGACTACCCACTCCCTAAGATGACCTCGGAGAATGTTAAGAACATTCTAATTCATGGCATAGAGAGCGACGAATGGAACAATGTTAGACGTGACGTCTATGAAGATCTCAGGCAGACTTATCCGAGCATTTCAGCCTCCTCGATTGAAAGGGGGTCAATAACATTGCTTGCGGTGACGTTCCAGAGACTGACATCTGTTCCAGCCGGTGCATTCTGGGATGACATCAGCATAACCTGTACGGTTACATCTGCACTAGAGACTGAGCCGGAACCATCCCCGACAACACCTACAACGAGCCCCACCCCTAAACCTGAGCCTACATCAACATCAGCGTCGAAGCCAAGCTACAGCTGCATCATAGCCACGGCCGCTTATGGAAGTGAACTGGCTCCTGAAGTAGCCTATATGAGACACGTACGAGACGATATGCTAGGTTCAAACGAAGTCGGAAGAATGCTTGTAGATGCATGGAACACATTCTATTATTCTTGGTCGCCGCCCATAGCCGAGTGTCTAGCAAACTCTGAAACCTTACGGGCTGTCTTCAGAGCGTCTCTTATGCCACTGTCCGCAATAGTCCATTCATCAGCCCTCATATATACGGAGGTTGCTTCTATAGACCCATCAATAGCATCCATAGTTGCATTCATTTTCGCAGCGGTTACATCAACCATGACCTATGCTGTGATCCCTCCGGTTCTACTCCAATCTATTCTCAAGAAACGCCTCAGAAGCAGGGCTGAGCTTGATCTCTAGATCAAGGGCAAGACGTTAGCGCGATAGACCTTGGCTGCATGTAGAACCCTTCCCATTTCCACGTCCAGGGCTGGTGTCAAGCTGCCTGTCCCCAGCTCTATTAGAAGAACAATCTGGAACATGAGAAACGTATATTGGATATTCACAGACAGAACGGATTCACATTCTCCATTTCCTTGGGGGTTGCCATCGTATGATCGATCTCCTCCATGCGCAAAGCATGACCCCGTTCTGTGCACGTTCTCGCAGACATGTGCATGCATGCAGACCCGTGATGTTGATGTCATGACAGCAAGACTGAACCCATGGCGAAAGAGGCCAGATTCATAATGACCGCTGACAACAGACCGCGCTTGTATGAAATCGGCAAGACCAAACCTAAGGCAATGCCCTCAGAGAATATTGCAAACATCTCTGAAAATAAAGTGTACGACAGGTTCTCCCTGATCAAATGTGCAAATAGAAACCAGATCGTAGGCAGTGTTAAGAGATTGACCAGAAAGACAGATGCACCAATTCTTGAAATTGATAGACCCCTATTCAAGAGTGAGAAAGCAAAATATTCGATCAGAAGGGTTAAGAACAGCGCCTTGAGGAAGCTCAAGATATATGGGTCGGCATCCAATATGATCCCAGTCCTCTTTGATTGTAGGCCTATAAAGGGGGACGCGTAGAAATGAAGAGATTTGTCATAGTACTTCTTTCTTTGACCCTCCTGCATGCAAGCCTTTTCAATGCCGGATCTC
>JAGTQV010000059.1:8055-9376 GCA_018397035.1 Candidatus Bathyarchaeota archaeon
CTCAAGTGGCTGGAGACATTCTCCCTCGAGTTCGGTGTCAGTTCAGCAAGAGTATCTACAGCTATGGTGAACCTGTTGTATTCCATCTTGATATCGAGGTCTTCCCTAACACTATGCTAGGAGAATTCTGTCTTGAAGAGATCAGACCTGACGGAACAACAAGGATAGTCTTCCTTGGAATGCTTGATCAAGGTAACTACGACTTTGAGATAGGTGAGGCAGCCCCTCCACCCGGGTACAGGCCATGCACACTCATAACTAGGAGACTAGATCCAAACGGTTTTGCTGACATTGTGCGCTGGAAAGGTGGATATGCGGTAGCGGCTGCAACAGAGCCAGTGCCTACTCCGGCACCTAGCCTCCCTCCACCCACTGTAGCCGTGACAATTGAACCCGAGACCGGTAGGACGATTAGTGACCAGGAGGGTGGAGTGAAGTGGCTGCCTTCTGTATTCATCATTCTAGCAATAGCTGCCGTACTACTGGTCTTGCACAGAAGCCTTGACATCGATAGGAAGTGAGGAACGCCACTCAACTTGCAGTTCTGGTTCTCAATCTAAGAATTACCGGAGAATCTTGAGCATCAGCCTTATCCTTTTCTTAATCGGAGCGGAACAATGTGGATTTGAGGCGAAGGCAGCCTGCGGAGATTCAAGTGATGTGGACAAGTAAGGATTAGATCTGCTTAGGTTTTTGAACTAAGCAACTATTGGTTGGCGGCTTACAATTTCTAGAGAAGTATATGTGAAGAGCATTCTGTCCGAATCGAAATTTCATGACTACTCTGTCAATCCATATCTTGGCTGCGAGCATGGCTGCACTTACTGCTACGCACGATTCATGAAGAGATTCAGCGGTCACAAAGAGGCATGGGGCGAATTCATCGACATCAAGGCTAATGATCCAAAACTGCTCAAACATGAAGTGGAAAGAAAAAGGGTCGGCCTAGTCTGGGTGAGTGGAATATGTGGATCCCTATCGACCAATCGAATAAAGATATGAGCTCACGAGAAGATGCCTCGAGATCCTTATTGAACGCAGTTGGCTTATTGTGGTCCAGACCAAATCACCCCTAGTTTTGAGAGACATGGACATTCTGAGAAATTCTGGAAAGATCGAGGTTGGTCTGACGATAACCTCTGCTGATGACGAGATCAGAAGGATCTTCGAGCCGAAGGCTCCGCCTATTTAGGAAAGGATCAGGGCTAGAACAACTTCACTACGCAGGGATCAAGACTTTTGCCATGATAGCTCCTCTGTTACCAAGGACTGATGGCCTAGCAGAACAGCTGAGCAGGAGAGTGGACTATGTCTTGATAGT
>JAGTQV010000060.1 GCA_018397035.1 Candidatus Bathyarchaeota archaeon
AGAGATATTCACCTCTTCCTGACCAGCAGGGAATTACAAGCTGCACCGTGGCTTGAATAGTGACCTTTACATCACCGGTCTTGGGGAACCTGAATGTTAGATACAGGAATCCTCCACCACTAACTGGTATGTGTTCCAAGTCTACCCTAGGAAGAGAGCAGGTCACATATCTTTTGCTGAGGAGCTGCAAACACGGTGAACGTCTTAAACCCGAATAGCGTAGAGTCTAGAAAATAGCTCAGCGTTGTGTCCGAAAAAATATCGTCTTGGAAGACTCTTATCACCTGCGGCCAGATCGGCATGCTGGGAATGTACCTATGGTATATATCAGTCTGCCTGCACATCTCTTAACTCCATCCAGTATCAGAACCTTTGAGGTTGGTGTATGAGTTGGTGGACCGCGTGCACAGAAACTCCGCTTACCTTAACGGCAAGTCGACGTCAGGAACCACGACGAGAGTGAGTGACACAAGCTGCACGAGCGGCATGTGTCCGATATGTATACGTGAGTGTCCGGTCCTGTGTGAGATAAGTCTCGCAGCTTTCAGGGGAAGGGAGGCTCTATACCCTGACCCACAACAGTACGGCAAGAGTACAGCCAGCGCGTTGAAGGATTTCGGTCTGGACTGGTCACACTTCAATATTCAATCCTCATTGCTGGGCGCGGAGGGTGTGGAGGCCGACTCAGACCTCGCAGTCTTCTCGAACGTGGATATCTCGACTAGTGTCGGCGGGATCCGGCTTAAGCTTCCGATACTGATAGGCGCATATGGCTCCACGGATGTTGCACGACTTAACTGGCAGGGTCTAGCCAAAGGGTCGGCCATAGCTGGGATACTGATCACGATAGGTGAGAATGTCTGTGGAATGGATCCCGAGACAAAACTTACTGGCGGAAAGGTAACTTACTCCAAGGAGCTTTCCTCAAGAATTGAAGCCTTCAGAGAGTTCTGGGACGGAGAGAACGGGGAGATAGCGGTCCAGACAAATGTTGAAGACCAGAGGCTCGGCGTCGATACCTACGCCCTCACCAAACTGGAAGTCAACGTAATCGAGAGAAAGTGGGGGCAAGGAGCGAAGGCAATAGGCGGTGAAGTGAGGGTTTCCAGTCTCGAGAGAGCCCTCATGCTAAAGGAGAGAGGATATTTTGTCCTTCCAGACCCCGAGGACAAGACCGTCCAAGAATCCTTCAAGCAAGGCGTCTTCACAACTTTCGAGAGGCACAGCAGAGTAGGCATGCCGGACGAGGAGAGCTTTCTCGAGGATGTCGATCGTCTGAGGGAGCAAGGAGCGAAGTGTATCTCGCTCAAAACGGGTGCATACAGGGCCTCAGCGGTCGCCTTCACCATGAGGTTGGCCTCTACTGCGAAGATAGACTTCGTGACCTTTGATGGTGCTGGAGGGGGAACTGGAATGAGCCCGGTACCGATGATGGATGAGATGAGCACACCAACAGTATACCTGGAGGCGCAGGTCCTCAAGTGTGCGGAGATACTGAGCAGGAAAGGGAGGCATGTCCCAGACATCGTCATGGCAGGAGGCTTCATAGATGAGAGTCAAACGTTCAAATCGATCGCGTTGAGCAACTTCGGAAAGGGGCCGTATGTCAAGGCGGTCCTCTTCGGCCGTTCCCCCCTGACAGCAGTCATGAAGTCTGCGTACTTCGTAGATCTAGCATCAAAGGGCAGTCTCCCGAAAGCCTTCTCTGGCCGGTACAGCAAGCATCCGGAGAAGTTCTTCTACTGCGCGAGCGAACTGAAAGCGGAGTATGGTACGCGATTCGAGAAAATACCTTGGGAGGCTGTTGGACTCTACAGCTACCTACACGATAGAGTGGGCGTAGGCCTTCAACAACTGATGGCCGGTGCCCGTAAATGGAAACTCAACCTCCTCTCCAGGTCTGACTTGGTAGCACTCTCCGAGAGAGCTTCGAAGGTCACTGGTATACCTATGCCTGAGGAATCAGAGGCTGAAGAAGTGGAAAGAATCCTGTCCTGACCAGCTGTGCTGTGACCTACAGGTCACGCAGTAACCCTTTAAGCTTCCATAGCGGCTCTACTTTTTCAACTCGCGACGATGAAGGTGAGGGATCTTAGAAGCTGCGATGTGGGCAGAGAAATATCGACCTCAGGTCCTCGACGAGATAAGGGACCAAGTGGAGATCGTTGAGCGCCTGAAGAAGTTCGTGAAGACGAAGTCTATGCCTCACTGCCTCTTCGCCGGTCCGCCTGGAACAGGAAAGACCACCGCCTCACTCTGCCTTGCCCGAGAGCTTTTCGGTGAGCGATACATGGATGCCTACATGGAACTGAACGCAAGCGATGCACGTGGAATAGACGTGATAAGAACTACCGTCAAGGATTTCGCAAGGATATCCACCATCAGCCAGGTCCCTTTCAAGATCCTGGTGCTTGATGAGGCTGACAATATGACGGCTGATGCCCAACACGCTCTACGCCGAACTATGGAGAGGTATACTGAGACGTGTCGATTTATCCTCTCATGCAACTACTCAGGAAGGGTAATCGAGCCGATCCAGTCCAGATGCGCCCTCTTCCGCTTCGCTAGGCTGAAGGATGAAGACATACAATCCCACCTGGCTGAGATCGGAGTTAAGGAGGGTGTCAAGTTCGATGCGGAGGGCCTGAAGGCCATAGTCACGATCTCCGAGGGGGACATGAGACGCGCGATAAACACCTTTCAGGCAGCAGCATCAACAGGCAAGAAGGTAGATGAGAAGGCTGTCTTTCACGTCGTCGGAAGGGCTGAGCCTAGGGATGTTGCGGAGATGCTCTTACTCTGCTTGGGGAACAAGTTTACCGAGGCGCGCAGCAAGCTCAGGAAGATGCTCATCGAGTACGGGATTTCTGGACAGGACATCTTGAAGCAACTTCACACCGAGGTTTTCCAGATTGATCTGCCTGAGAAGAGGAGAATCCAGATAGCGGAGGTTCTAGGTGAGGTCGACTACAGATTGGCGCAGGGAGCTGACGAGGAGGTTCAACTGAGCGCTCTCCTGGCTCAGATAGCATCCAAGTCTGCTGGAGAGGAATAGTTGAAGATCTTGCCCGCCTCATGGACTCAGAGATATAGACCGCGGCGACTGGATGAGATAGCTGGAAACAAAGACGCGATAGCAGCCCTGAAAGATTGGCTTGCCTCCTGGGTCGCGACACCTCCGAAGAGGAGGGCAGCTCTGCTATACGGGCCTGCCGGGACAGGAAAGACAGTTTCAGCCGAGGCAGCCTCAAGAGATCTAGGCTTCGAGCTAGTGGAGATGAATGCTAGCGACAAGCGGACGACGGCATCTATAGAGCGAATCGTAGGGATCGCTGCGGAACAGAGAAGTCTTACTGGTCGAAAGAGGGTTATCCTCCTAGATGAGGTTGACGGAATAGACCCGGTTTCAGATCGAGGAGCTGTCGAGACAATAGCCAGCGCGATAGAACGGACGAATTGGCCACTAGTCCTGACCGCAAATGATCCATGGGATCCTAAGCTTGCGCCTCTGCGTACCCTCTGTTTGATGATACAGTTCAAACGCCTCGGACTGAGAGATTCAATACCTTACCTGAGAAAGATCTGCACGGCTGAGAACTTGGAGGTCGAGGAGAGAGCCTTGAGGTTCGTGGCTGAACGTAACAGTGGTGACATGCGCTCGATGATAAATGATCTGCAGACGCTCTCAGCAGGACGAAGCAAACTCACCTACGATGATGTTTTATGGCTAGGTTGGAGAGACAGGAAGGAGAGCATCTTCCAAGTCCTAGGTTCGATCTTTAATGCTAAGACATGCGCCTGGGCTAGGAAGGCCGCTGACCTCGTTGACATTGACCCCGAGATGCTTTTTGAGTGGATATACGAGAATGCGCCAGCACAGTTCAGCGACCCAAAGGACAGGGAGATAGCTTTCGAGGCTCTTGCCAAGGCAGACCTCTACTTGACCAGAATGCGCAAGACACAGAACTGGTCACTCCTCAGCTACGCTCTTGATTTTATGACAGCCGGGGTTGCAATGGCGCGGGAGAGAACCAAACCTTCATGGGTCAAGATGAGCTTCCCGGAGAGGATCAAGCTCAAGGGGAAGATGAAAAGAGAGAGCGGTCTGAAGGTCGAGATCGGCAGGAAGATATCTCTACGATGCCACATATCCAAAGCGGGCGCGATCCAGTATTTCATCCCCTACCTCAAGCAGATATTCAAAAACAATCGGGGAGAGGCTGAGAGGATTTCGCGGTGGCTCGACCTAGATGAGGGGATGGTGAAGTATCTCTCAGGGAGACGCAGTGAACAAGTACGGGATGTGGCACCGTCAGGTGTGGAGTTCACTGAACCGTAAACATTACCCAGCGAGAGCTCAGAGGCACGGCTCCGCCACTGCGGTGAGTTCTGGAAAGCCGCCTCTATGCCGAGACCGGGGAGGATCTCCTTGCAGATCTTGTGGAAGAGCTTCATGCCTTCCTCCTTGGATATCAACCCAGACCTGGACGCAGCCATGATGAGGGATGGAATTCCCTCAACACGTATCCCGAGCAGGTTAGCCGCCAACTGAACCTCTCTGTCGACTGTCAGGATCACGTCGGCCCCAAGCTGCAAAGCCAAGGCTATGCAAGCCTCCTCGTGAACGGACAGTTTGATTCCGCTCTTAGACTGGACCTCGTCAACCCTCATTACATGGTCCATATCCGGCTCAGACAGCTCCAGCCAACCCTCTGACATCCCTCTATCAAGAGCAGCGCTCTCTATGACCTCGATGATCGATGTCGGTACAGCGACTTTTGCATAAGCGCCCTCCAAAAGCTCTAGGGCGTCGTGCTTGACAAGCAAGATCATAGTTATGGGATCAGGGGTAACAGTCAACCTTCACTCCTCCTTGATCAACATGTCGAGATTGTGCCGTATGACAACGCCTCTCTTCCTCATCTCGTCTAGGAACTCGGCCAGACCGACCTCAGCTATCTCGGCCGCTCGACCCGTGGACATGAACCCTCTCTGATACTGTTCTATTGCGAAGCGAATTCTGAGTTCTCTAGCCCCGAGCTTGACCGCCTCAGCTAGTAGCGTGGCTCTACTAGTCTTCTTTATACGCGCAAGTTCATCTATGCTTCTGAGGAGCTCATGTGCGATCATGAGTGAGACTCGCATTCTCAAGTCAGCCGCCACACCAAAGTCCTTCTCCATAGACCTCAAGACTGCTGTCGACTCCTTTCTGGAGCCGTCTCCGGCATCCATATCACGCGGCCAATGTATTTATTCAATACGGATTTGAGTCACTCAGTGAGTTTGCATATGTCAAGCACTTGCATGAACTTCTTCTCAGTAGGCCCTGACTTATACTCTCTCAGCTTATCCCTCAGGTCCTCTCCGTCTATACCTCTCCTCCAGTTATTGAGGGAATCGGAGCTCGCGGCGGTCATGAACAGGAACCGACACATGGAAGTCAGATTCTTTACATGTCTTTTCTTGCTTGCGGACTCGAAATCTAGGATGAAAGGGTGCCAGTCATGCTGCCTGACCACAACATGTTTTGATGCATTACTCAACTCCCCGTGATCTATGTGTATCCGGTCGAGTCTGTAGCATTGCGCAAGCAGCGTTCTCAGCGTCTTCTTGACTCTCATCAGATCTTCTTTCTGAACACTGCAAAGCCAATCTGTGATCAGTAACCCATCTATGTACTGGAGAAGTAGCAGATTTCTCGAGTGTCTCAGCAGTCTAGGTCCGACCCCAAAACTATTGACGAGTCTCAGCATTCCAGCCTCGTGGGACATGTCTGCTCTGTTCGCGTCGACTCTTCTTATCTTGAGGACCGCCCTCCCTGCCTCGGATTCTGCCAGAACAGCAAGACTGACGCAACCTTTACCAATAATCCTGTAGCCGTCGATAACTGTTCTCCCTCCCGGAAGGAGGGCATAGACTCCTAGATCCTGTATCTCCCTTATCCTCTCATGCCTCTCCTCCTCACTGGGCCTTGGGTAGCATATGATTTGAGCCGGTGCCTCAAGGATGCTTAGATGGCTCAAATGAATCGCTCTCCAGCTGGGGGAAGTCGACTGGACGCCACCTGAGCCATCGAGGCTCACCTCTCAGATAGGCACTGATGAATTCTGAGAACTCCCCGGACTTCAATAACCTGCTGAGCTGGCGGCCGGTCAAAAGACTGAACCTCTTCTTCCTGACCGCTTCTGCAACAAGGCTTGGGACACCGATGCTCTGGCCTCCGTCGCGAAGGGCCTCCCTCAGTATCTCACTGACTCTCAGCTGCCGGCGCGCCTTCAGGACCACCCATCTGTCCTTCTCGATCCAAGGGCCAGAAAGCGTGTCCTTGGCGCGTAGATGCGCTTCTAGAAATCTGCTAGACTCACTCGCTCTCTCAACAGGAGGTCCAATCCGTTTCATTGACTTCGGCAGGATCTCGTTTTGAAGTTCAATTATGACCAGGTTGAGGTCACCCTCATTGCTGAATGACGATGACCTCATTACCTCGAACCCTCTGGTCTGCAGAAATCTGGCTATGCTCTTCTCTGTCTTGAAGATCTGGCCCCATACAACATCTACAGGCGCGTCTATCCTGCCAAATGCCAGTCCGACAAGGCTGGTCTCCCTTCCATCAAGCTTCCTCAAGAATTCGTTTCTGCTCATCCACTTCCGTTTTGGGGGAAAGAAAAACTTGAGGCTGGGCGCTGACAGGAACGCTCTAGAGAATGCCACAAACTCCCAGAGCTTCTCATCCCTGACCGCTGCAGCAACATTTCGAGCTTTATCAACAGGGTCTATGACGATTAAAGACCGATCAAAAAGGTCATACGCATCCTCATAGTCGCCGCCGAGAAGGTTCTCCAAGTCTATGATGGTGCCTTCTCTCCATCTCGAGGCCGCCTGCAAAGTCTTCTGGAAAGACCTGTAGTACAGGATGAGTATCTCACAGAGCATCCCACTGAAGCCGCCGATACGGATCTCGGCACCATAGGTGCCGATGCCCTTCATAAACCGCTTCAAAAGCCTAACTTCATTCCTTAAAGCTGCGTCAAGGTGCTCCTTCACGTATTCTGTATGGTAAGGAGTCCTGTCCGTAGCGCTCTTCCACATTCCCTTCTTCACATTGTAGCACGGCACTATGTTGACTCTTGAGCTTCCAATGAAAGCCTCGATATACGGGTGTTCCGCGAAGCGTTCAATCGCTCTGTACCCCCTGATAGCCTCTTTCGCGACGGCAAGGCATGTTGTCTCGAGCTGAGCCCTACTCAGGCCCGCGTCCACTCTCAGAAAGATGTCGATGTCAGCCTCTCCTGAAAGCCAGGTGTCCTTGGCAACAGATCCTTGGACGCTAACCTCTGCCTTGAGCGAGGCCGTGCGGGCTGCCCTAGAGACACGCTGAACCAGTTCCTCGGAGAGAGCGTAGACTCGTTCTCTCTCCCGCTTTCCTGGCACGATCCTCCTCAGTACCTTCTCGCTTATCTTTGGTATCGAGGAATTCAAGTCTTTACCTCAAAGATGGTGTAGTATCTCGGACCACTAGGCGTCAAGACGCTCTTCTTCAGCCTTATTGACTCAACCCTGAGGGAACCAAAGTCCCTATCGCTCAGCCTTCTTATCAACTCCGCAATCCTATCCTTGTTCCGGCCGGTCTTGACTCTCGCGATGGTCAGGTGAGGACTGAAGCCTTTCCTGTCTGGTGGGATGCCGATCGTTCTCAGTCTTGGCTCCAGCTCGTCTACAATCTCCGTGAGTTCTTCGCTGCCATCCCTGATGCCAACCCACACAGCGTTAATCCGGTTGAGACTTGGAAACGCACCTGCTCCAATAAATCGGATGGCGAAAGGCTGAATGCTGAGGGTACTCATGACGTCGATAACCCTATGGATCTCACCCTCCTCGATCTCGCCTAAGAACCTGAGTGTCAAATGCATATTCTCGGGAGCGACAAGCTTCAGGTCGGCTCCAGCCTCCAGTAGCCCCTTTTGAAACTCAGCAAACCGCTGCCTCAACCCGTGATCCTCCACGTCGACCGCTACGAAGGATCTGATCTTGGCCATTCGATCTCAACAATCTTAAGGAGCACCAAACGCATTTAAGCGTGGGCGTCAACTCACCCAGTTCGGACCGGGATGCAGTGAGGCTGGCACTTGAATCGTGAAAAGACAGTGATCGCTATAGCGGCTATGCCCGGTGCAGGCAAGGGCACAGCCGCAGAGCTGGCAAGTGATCGTGGCATACCGGTCATCATCTGTGGGAACGTGGTTAGGGAGGAGGCATCGCGAAGAGGAATGGCCCAGACGCAGGAGAATCTGGGAAGCTTGATGCTGAGGATGCGCGATGAAGAGGGGCCCGACGTAGTCGTGAGGCGACTTATCCCGAGGATCGCCGAGACCGAGTCTAATATCGTCGTCGTGGAGGGTTTGAGGAGCCTCGACGAGCTGAAGCTGCTTAGAAGACACTTCAAGGTGAGGCTTCTTGCCATACACTCGTCACCTGACCAGAGGCTACAACGTCTTCTCCGGAGAAGACGCAGCGATGATCCGAGTGATTATGAGGAATTCCAGCAAAGGGATATGCGTGAACTCGCTGTTGGAATAGGCTCCGTCATAGCCCTGGCAGACCATCTCATAGTCAACGATTCAACGATTGAGGCCTTCAAATCCGAACTTAACAGATTCTACGAGGAAGTCCTCTGATGAATGATGCTCGATTGATTGTAGTGGCAAGGGTCAACAACACCGAGGATGAACGCAAAGTAGAGCGAGCCATCAAGAACATCTTCCCAGAAATCAAGCTTTGCCTCGTCAAAGATGCTGAAGCAGGAAGGATTATGAAAGGAGAGGCGCAAGGCTTTCTTGGTCTCTCCAACTTTCGGGAGCTTCTGAGAAGAGAGAGGATAAGAGCGGCCGCAAGATCACAGATGTTCTTGTCGATTATGGAAGGCTCCATAATCATCAGCCTCAACAAGCAAGCGGCCTTCGTCGGCCGAGTATCTTTTGCCTCGGATTCGGAGTCTCCTCTAGGCTCGATAACCGTGAAACTGGAATGCGCAGACCCCGTGAGCGCAATTTGGTGGCTCACGCAGGATTCGACGAGTAAAGTAGCTTGAGACTTTGAGAAGGCTCCTCCTTTAGGCATCTCTCCGCATTCCTGTGAACAAGCCAGTAAAGAAAAAGAGCTGGGAAGCATGAGCTTTTTCCAGACTTAGCTTGAGGCAGTTGATGGAGGAATTCTGACCTTGAGGAGAAGATGAGGAATTGCGTACGGCTCGTGAAGAGACATGTTCTAACCCTCATCGCTCACGTTCCACTCAGACGCGACTATCTGAAACCCCTCTGATACCTATAATCCCCCATCTTGAATCGTCGTGAGCGATGAGGGTTAGAACATGT
>JAGTQV010000061.1 GCA_018397035.1 Candidatus Bathyarchaeota archaeon
TGTGAAGTTCCAGTACTGATCATTATCGAGGAGCCCATCTGCCTTCAGTTTCTTTGTCCATTTGAAGTCTGGAGATATGAAGACATCGCATGGAGAACCAGAGTATATCTGCGGGTACAGCCTATCGGCACTGGCAAAATTGAATATCACTCTGGCGTTGTTTTCCCCTTCGAATCTTTCTTGGTGTTTCTCTAGTACATGCATTAAGCCGGCCCCGGCGAAAACTCGTAATTCTGTGGGAGTCCTATTGGTGGGCTGTTCCGTTGGCGCCGGGGTTAATGATGGTTCAGGCGTTGTAGGCGTTGTTGGTGTCAGTGATGGCATGACAGTGGGACTCACGACTTCTTCGGCAGGGGGCTTCCAGAGATTGTAACTTAATACCGCTAAGGAACTGCTGGCAACAATCAACAGCACTAACAGAAGAGTGAGTTTCCGCTTCACAGCCTCTCCTCCAAATTTCCGTCTGCCATGTTGCACGCATGTAATATATATTACTTCTTTTCGCCGTTTTCGTAAGCGTGCCTACTTACTAAAATTGCCAACTTTAATATAGTAGATGCTAGCGATAACCGATGCCTTGAGGGGATAGTTGAATCTTGGAATACAGAACTATTCAATTTGACCGCAATGAGTTGGCTGGAGCTTTTGGAGACCTTGGAACTTTTGCCCCTCTGGTCATTGGCATGATTGCCGTATGCAAACTGGATGCGGTAGGCATCATCACTGTCTTTGGATTGTGGTATATGATCACGGGGTTGGTATACAGATTGCCTGTTCCGGTGCAGCCGATGAAGGCTGTTGCTGCTCTAGCGATCTCCGGCGCCGTATCATTTGGTGTCATACGCGGTGCGGCGCTTGTTATTGGCGTAATCCTCTTAGCATTAGCTTTGACACGGTCTCTTGATCTGTTTGCCAAGGCTACCCCAAAGAATGTTGTTCGCGGGATCCAACTAGGGTTAGCCCTAACCTTAATGAGGACAGCTGCTGACTATATGCAGAAGGCTGGCGGCCTACCTCTCTTCATAGCTGAAGTCCCCTTCTGGATTGTCGCCGCCATCTGCGTCGCAGTCGTCCTTCTCCTCTACTCAAATAGGAGGATCCCACCGATGCTTGTAATCTTGCCTATAGGGATCCTACTCTCGCTGATGAGCATCCCATTAGCAGGACTTGCTATCAATATCGGTCTCCCATCCTTTAATGCCTCTATTGCAGCTTCAGACATTTGGACCGGTTTGATCGTGTTGGCGATAGCACAGATACCGTTGACCATCGGTAACTCAGTGATCGCAACCGATTCACTCGCACATTCTCTATTCCCGGAGAAGAAGACTGTCACAGTTCGACGGTTGGGTTTGACTTTAGGAGCTATGAACATCTTCTCCGCATTCGCCGGCGGAATCCCGATGTGTCACGGCGCTGGTGGAATGGCGGGACATTATCGATTTGGAGCGAGGAGGGAAACCGCATTGTTCTTCATAGGAGGTCTCCTGCTGGTCCTCGGAATATTCTTTGGAAACGCTCTGACAACTATCTTCAGTCTGATTCCCCCACCTGTACTCGGAGTCATCCTCTTCTTCGCATCGCTTGAGCTTGCCATGGCATTGAAGGACGTCGATATTGGAAGGGATCTCTTCATAGTCTTCCTAGTAGCGGTCACATGCGCATTCGTACAATATGGATACTTGATAGGGTGGATTGGCGGAATAGCCGTAGCGCATGCGATCAAGAAGAACTGGATCAGAATCTCAACATAGGCGGGGAACTAGAGAATGAAGAAAAACCTGCTTAAGATCGAAGACGCTGTCGGCAAGGCTCTGAGTCATGACGTAACCAAGATAACGAGGCTTGGAAAGTTCAAAGGGACACTCTTCAAGAAAGGCCACATCATACAGGAGAGAGACCTTGACGAACTACGTAGAATAGGCAGAAGATACGTGTACACATTGGAGATTGAAGAGGGGGAACTTCACGAGGAAGAAGGGGCACGGAGGCTTGCCTCAACAATCTCAGGCAGCAACGTGAAGATTCTGGAGCCTAACGAGGGGAGTGTCCCGCTCCTTGCAGCTCAAGACGGTATCCTCAAGGTGAATGTTGAAGGACTAAAGAGGATAAACGAGATTGAGGGGCTTGGCGTAGCAACCCAACATACAGACCGCTACGTCAAGTCCGGTGAGAAGATTGCCGTCGCAAAGATCTTCCCTCTGATAATAGAGGAAACAAAGATCGAAAAGGCCTCTGAGATCTGCCGAGACAGCGGGCCCATCATCAACGTAGCACCTCTTCGAAGGAACAGAGTTGGCCTGATAATAACTGGAGACGAGGTCTACAACGGCATAGTAGAAGATGAGTTCGCTCCAGTAATGAAGAAAAAGATAGAGAACCTTGGCTCCAAAGTTGAAAAGATAGTCTATGCACCAGACGACACAAAGAAGATTGTAGATGAGATCTCGAAGATG
Source organism: Candidatus Bathyarchaeota archaeon (assembly GCA_018397035.1). Lineage (GTDB taxonomy): Archaea > Thermoproteota > Bathyarchaeia > 40CM-2-53-6 > RBG-13-38-9 > JAGTQV01. The sequence goes on from JAGTQV010000061.1 coordinate 2,457, forward strand.
AAAGGGGAGAAAATGGATTTGATAATCCTCACAGGAGGGATGGCTGTGGACCCCGACGACGTGACGCTCAGAAGCGCCCTAGAGGCAAAAGCTTCCATCGAGAAATATGGAGCTCCAGTCCAGCCCGGATTCATGTTCATGATCTCCTATCTTGAGGATACGCCCTTACTTGGGGTGCCGGCATGTGCAATGTACTATGACATCACAATCCTAGATCTTGTCCTCCCAAGACTTCTCTCAGGCGAGAAGCTGACACGGAAAGACATACTGGCTCTTGCTCACGGCGGACTCTGTCTGAGATGTGAAAAATGTGCTTACCCCGTCTGTCCCTTCGGGAGAGGATTAAGCCAATAACGCTCGCGCCATCGCAAGATCATCGCGCGCTGCTGCATCTATTTTGATCTTCAAGATCCAGGTGAATCACGACGTATTCTTCCTTTATAGACATTGAGTCCGATGAATTCTGCGACAAGTCTTGACTTGCTTCTCCAATAGTTGGTCTCGGTGGCCTATCTGTTCTATCCGCCCCATCCCCAAGACTGCAATCCTGTCAGAGAGGTTTCTAGGCTTTTTCCTCAGATGAACTTTCTGCGAAGAAGCTTGATTGCAGGAGCTGTGAAGATGACCGCAACTGCGATAAGTATCAGTGAATCGATGAGAACCAATACCGTATCACTTGATGATAGAGCATGTCGGAGTCCGTCAACGGTGTACGTCAGCGGCAAGAGATAGGCGACGTATTGGAGAAGCTGGGGCATGGCTGAGATGGGATAGGAGACGCCTGAAAGAAACATCATTAGGAATCTGGGGAGATTCGCCAGAGTCTGAGCCTCAAACACCTCTCTTACCATCACACATAGGAGTGCGCCCATAGCGGAGAAAGCAAAGAGAGATGGAATAATAATAAGGGCCAGTTGAGCAACATTGACGTGAAGCCCCAACCCCACCACTGAAACAATTGTCACCAGAGTGGTCATCAGCAACCCGAACACGGCTCCTCCAAGCACTTTCCCAAGCAGTACGGCAGAGAAAGTGAGCGGCGCCAGTAACAGTCTCTCCAATGAGCCGATTCTAAGCTCGAAGTTTATGACGACTGCCTCAGCGGCTGTTGTACTGAAGAGAATAGTCATGGCGATGAGTCCTGGCACAAGGTCTTCAAAAGCCCGTGGACTTCTAAGGTAGAACGCGAGAATCCACACGACTGGAAAGACTATGCCCCAACTGATGGAGGGAGGCTTCAGATAGTACGTTCTCATGTCTTTGAGGGCAATGTAGTAGATGCCGCGCAGATTGTCCTGCCACATACTAGCGACTATCTCCTTTCTCCACCGCCATCATGATTGGCTCCAATCCAGTTATCTTTATGAAAGCATCTTCAAGATTTGGCCTAACCGTAGTCACAGCATTGACCTCGACGCCAGCATGCTTGGCGGAATGAAGCACTACCTCAAGCACCTCTGCAGGTCTTCCACCAAGAATCCGGACCTTGTTGTTAACCGGGACCACCTGGAGATTAGGTAACTTTGCTGACACCTCTTCAACGAATTTCTGTGACGCTGCAGCAAGGGATATTTCAACCGGCAGATCCAATCCGACTGATGATTTTATTGCCTCAGGCGTGTCTAGCTTTACAATCCTGCCTTTCACAAGGATAGCGATACGGTCACATAGTGCATCGGCTTCCTCCAAATAGTGGGTTGTGAGGAAGATCGTTATGTCTTGCCGGCGAAGATCTGTAATAAGCGACCGCAGGGATCGCGCAGCAACCACATCAAGATCAACTGTAGGCTCGTCAAGAAAGAGGAGTCTGGGGCTATGCACGAGAGCAGCAGCAATGGTTAATGCTCGCCTCATTCCACGAGACAGCGTAGCGAAGGGATCATTCCTTCGCTCGTAGAGTCTGAACATCTTCAGAAGCTGCTCAGCTCTTTCCTTGCGTTGGTCGCGGGGGACCCCGTATAGTTTAGCCATAAACAAGAGATTATCAATGGCAGACAACTCATCGTATAGGCTAGACAGCTCCGGCACAACTCCGATCTGCTTCTTCACCTCAGCAATATCTGAATCAATGTCGTAATCTAGAACGTGGGCTGACCCCGATGTGGGGTTGGATAGCCCCGTCAGGATTCTAATGGTTGTTGTCTTTCCCGCACCATTGGGGCCGAGAAACCCGAATATCTCCCCCTCCTTCACCTGGAAGTCAACATGATCAACGGCCAAGAGGCTGCCGTACCTCTTTGTCAGCCCTGACACTGTGATTACGGTGTCCTCACCCATTTGTAACACTGGAAAACATATCTAGGATAAACAACAGAGCGCACGCTCACGCGGGGTGCCAAAGCCGTATTCCGCCAGCAACTCTTGACCTTCATCTGAGAGCCAGAAGTTAACGTATTTCACTGCTAAATCACGATTGCCCGTACCTTTTATCACGGCTATTCCAAAAGTTCCTACGGTATTGACTGATGAAGGTATCTCTACACACTTGATTCTGTGTTCCAGAGCCTTTGCTTCAGATGAGAACACGAAGCCTGCATCAACTACGTCACTGATGACCTTGATGGTTATGGACATAGCCATGGGCTCGTAGGAGACGATGTTCTTTATGATTCTGTCTCGATAATGCTCCCACTGTGGCCCCTTATAGTTTGGGTCTGACCTGTTTCCCCAGGTCTTCTGGATCTTTGTCAACGTCATATTCGTGTAGGTTCCAACCGGGATTCCCCAGGCTCCTACAGCAATCTTAGTATTCGGTTTAACTAGGTCTAGTAATGTCGTGATGTTCTTGGGGTTATCAGCCGGAAGTATCACAACAAGCTTGGTGGTTGTGAAGTTCCAGTACTGATCATTATCGAGGAGCCCATCTGCCTTCAGTTTCTTTGTCCATTTGAAATCAGCAGACATGAATACATCGCATGGGGAACCGGAGCATATCTGTGCATAGAGGCTGTTGGAACTGGCGAAATTGGCTATTAGTCTGGCGTTATTTGTTCTCTCGAATCTTTCCTGATGCTCCTCCACCATGTGCCTTAGGCTGCTTGCGGCAAATACCCGTAGTTGAGCAGAAGGCTTGTATGCAGGTTGTTCAGTAGGCGCGGTGGTCGGTGGTGTGGGAGGCGAAGTCGCGACTTCTCTGGTGGGGAGCTTCCAGGGACTGTGGCTGAATACCATTAAGCAACTGCTGACAAAGAGTACCGCAAGCAAAATGGCAAGTCTTCGTTTCACTTAATACCACACGCAATTCTAGCAAGCAGTCCATGGTGGCTATATAATGCTTACCGATTGTCCATATGTAAGTGGTTAAGCTTACAACATGATCAGCCTCTCAACCCCTGCGGTCAGCACAGTCACGCGGTTCGATAAGCCATCTCATCAGCACATAGGTCCGCGATGACAAGTCGAATACTAAGCCTCCTCATATGAGGTGGAGGAGAAATGTTGAAGCAATACAGCGGCTGCTGTCGATATTACCAATACCAAACTCAACATGATGCCTGGTCAGTTCTACACAGCTGGAAGACTCAAGTCAAAGCACAACTGTCAATAGGCGGTACGCTACTCCGCCTACGGTGAGGGCCAGCAAAATGTCGATGACACTTACCCCTATCGCTCTCCTCCATCCGAATTCCCGAACCAGCGCAGCGATAGTAGCGATGCATGGAATATAGATCATTGTAACCAAGGTGAATACTATCATCTGTATAGGCTGCAGTATCTGTTGGAAATCCGTTGTTCCAGCAAGCTGAGCCAGGAGCACCAATGTCAGCTCCTTTCTCAGAACCCCGAAGATCAGGGGTATGCCAGTCAGTTCAGGCAGACCCAGCCAGACGCTGATCAAAGGACCCAGAAACTGGGCGAGAGAATGGATCGCCCCGCTAACCCTCATGGACTGCAGAAGAACGCTGCCCGCAATTATCAGGGGGAATGCTACGTAGACGAAGTCCTTCGTTCTGGAGCAGGTCTTCTTGAAAACTGAGGTCATGTGGGGTATCCGGTACGGCGGCATCTCCATTATGAGGCCTACAGGCTCACCAGGCACTATCCTGTAAGCCAGTCTCCCCAAAGCGAAGACGAAGACAAGATCAAATGCGTAGAGGGCGAAGGCGATATGTATGCCTAAGTATCTGCCGACTAGACCGAGTATGATGACCGTCCTAGCCGCGCAGGGTATCAGGACCGTAACGAAGCCGGCTAAGAAGCGCTCCCGGTCTGTCTCCATAATTCGGCAACCGATGCAGGCTGGGACGTTACATCCATAACCGAGCAGTAGCGGGATGAAGGCTTTACCGTGGAGGCCGATCTTATGCATGAGATTGTCCATGAGGAAGGCTGCCCTCGGCAGGTAGCCGCTATCCTCAAGGATAGCCAGCAGGATGTAGAAGGGCACTATGTATGGGAGAGCTATCGTTATCCCGGCTACTATCCCTGAGATGAATCCTTCTACTGTGACTTCAACGAGGACTGGAGGTAAGGCCTGCGACAGGAGACTGTGAGTGATAGGTATCAGATTCTCCTCGAAGAGGCCTTCAAAGAGCCCTATCAAGAAGTCTCCTGCCACGAAAACGATACTGAACATCATTGCCACGACAGAGGCTAGGAAAGGGTAACCTAGAAGCTTGTGGGTGGTTAACCCGTTCAATCTCTCTTCGAGCGTCGTTCTCGGAGGCGAAACGATTCGAGTAACCTCTCTAGCTATGCGATTCGCGATCCCATACCTCTCAGAAGCTATGATGATCGGTGATGGTTCACCATGCATCTCTTCGATTCGATTTATGATCTCGTCTGCAATCTCTAGGACCTCAGCTCCTGCCTCAAGCTCCCGAATCTTGTGGGTTATGTCCTCATCCCTCTCGAGCAGCTTCACGGCGATCCACCTGGCAGGATAGTGTGAGAGGCTTGGCAGCTTCTCGCTGATGGCGGACTCAAGCATCACCAGGCTCTCCTCGATCTCCTTTCCGTACTCCACCTTAGACTTCGGAAGGTCGACCCTACCCTCAAGCACGTCAACGACCTTGGACAGCAATTCATTGATTCCGGCTCCTCTGATGGCTACCGTTCTTACAACCGGCACTTCCAGGATCTCGGAGAGTCTCGCCACGTCGATCTCTATGCCTCTCTTGGCTGCAGAGTCAACCTGATTGAGAGCTATGATAGTTGGTGCTTGGAGTTCCAAAAGTTGAATTGTGAAGTACAGGTTTCTTTCGAGGGCTGAAGCATCGACGACGTTTATGATTACGTCTGGACGCTCGGTGGCGATGTAGTCTCGGGCAACTATCTCCTCCATCGAGAATGTGGATAATGAATAGATCCCTGGAAGGTCGAGGATCTTTATTGTGTATCCTCCAAAATGCAGCTTCCCCTCCGCCCTCTCAACGGTCTTGCCAGGCCAATTACCTATGATCTGGTTCAGGCCTGTCAGTTGGTTGAAGACCGCTGACTTGCCTACATTCGCGTTTCCGGCGAGCGCAACTGTCACGGGTCTCTTCGAACTCAATTAGCCTCCCTGCCTGCTGCTTTCACAAAGACTTTCGAGGCTACGCCTCGACCGAGTGCGAGGGAGACGCCCCTGACAGACACCTCAACCGGCCCATGGAAGGGTGCGGCTCGTAAAACCTTGACTTCAGTGCCTGGGGTCAACCCCATATCTCCAAGCCTCCTCACCAGCCCGTGTCCGCCTACCGCGAAGGCGACGGTTCCCCTCCAGCCTTCTGGAAGGTCGGCTAGGCTGCAGACATCTTCCACATGGCCTTCAAGCTCAGAGATGTCTTTGTAGAAGCCTTTCAGAGAGGCTTCGTCGAGGCCGTGTCTGCGACGCCAGTGGTTATGCCAGTCCTGGACGCTGCCTTCAAAGAACTTCACCATCCTCCCTAGGAAACCTGGCCTATGGAAGTATCTTTCATGAAGGTACTCTTCACGGTGTCTGCAGACTTCAGCACGCCCTCTCCTGGTCAGTCTAGGCGCTTCCCCAACGTACTCTATGAGGCCCTGCTCAAGAGCTGACTTCAAGATCTCCTCGGCTTGATCCCTTGAACAACCCAGTCTTGAGGCGAGTTCATCGAGTCTGACAGGCCTACTGTAGGCTTCCAGGCAGGCGACTACCTCCAGAAGTTCAGAGAGTGATTGGTCACTCATCGTCTTGAGCCCCTCCTTTCCCTGACCCAGACATTTGACGTGACTTCACTTCTGAGCGGTTGATCGATATGCTCCAGCTTCATCAAGACGGAGTCTTCCACGTTCATCTTCACCTCGACCTTGACGGAGACCCCTGGCATAAGTCCGAGTGAACGCAGATACTGCAGTAGACTCTGGTCCTCTTCTGTGAATTTCACTATGGCCCCCTCCTCGTCTGGTTTAAGGTCGATCAACCTCTTGCACCTCTCCTCCACTATCCCTCCGCATCTTGTAGGGATCGGGTTTCCGTGAGGGCAAGTCTTGGGGTGGCCTAGGATCTTTCCCAGAGGTTTAGCAAGGTCCTCGGTGAGGACGTGTTCAAGTCTGCAGGCGCCTTCGTGGACTCGGCTCCAGTCCAGATGGAGGATGTCCGCTAGCAGTCTCTCAGCGAGTCTGTGGCGCCTTATCACTCCTAAGGCTATCCTTCTGCCGTCTTTGGTCAGCTTCACCCCTCTGTAGGGTCTGTGCTCGACGAGTCCCTCCCTTTCAAGCAGCTCAACGGTGTTCGTCACTGTTCCCAGCGTGACCTGCATCTTCTTAGCTAGTTCTTTGGTCTTGGCGCATCCGACTCTCTCTTGAAGCCTGTAGATGTTCTCTAGGTACTCCTCTATTGACTGTGAGACTTCTCGGCTCATCTTGCAGCAGACTACGAGTTCTCGTACTTAATAAACTACGCTATCGATC
>JAGTQV010000062.1:0-4387 GCA_018397035.1 Candidatus Bathyarchaeota archaeon
GGAATCCTACGGCAACATTATACTGCAGCGCTGCATCAGCTACTTCAGAGGACTGCATATAACCGCCATCTTGGAGATGTGTGGTCTGCCGGTTGTGAACTCGTTCAACGCCTCCCTAGTCTGCGGAAACAAGCTCCTGACTTCGCTGGCGCTGGCGAAGGCCGGGATCCCGACCCCCGCAACCTACGTTGCATTCACACCCCAAGCCGCGTTAGAGACTATAGAGAAGATAGGTTACCCAGCCGTGATAAAGCCGGTGATCGGAAGTTGGGGGAGACTGGTCGCGCCCGTGAATGACCGCGCTACAGCCGAGGCGATACTGGAGCACAGAGAACAGATGAACAGCTCACTTCTCCAGATCCACTACATCCAAGAGATGGTTCAACGGCCTCCAAGAGATATTAGAACAATAGTTGTGGGGGAGGAGGTTACGGCAGCAGTTTACCGGAGCGCTTCGCCAGGAACCTGGAGGACGAATGTGGCCCTCGGCGCAACGACAGAGCCATGCCCGCTCACAAGTGAACTGGAAGATATCGCCCTCAGAGCCGCCAAAGCTGTGGGCGGCGGAGTTCTGGCTGTAGACTCGATGGAGAGTCCTGAGGGAATAGTTGTACATGAGGTCAACTCCACAATTGAGTTCAGAGGAGCTGCCGCCGCGACAGGAACCAATATCGCCCTAAAGATCATTGAATACCTGGTCAGAATCTCGAAGAAATAGAGATATCGCAGAGAACTTGAGGTATAGCCGTCTAGAAAACTTATCATAAGGCCGAGAACAATAAGCCCAGCCCGTCCAAGAGGAGTCAGGGATGAAAGACAGAGTCGTTCTAGCGTATTCCGGGGGCCTCGATACTTCAGTCGCTATCAGGTGGATAATTGAGAAGTATGATTCTGATGTGATCACAGTCACGGTGGATGTTGGGCAAGGTGGCGATCTGAAGTCTATCTGTGAGACCGCGGAGAAGATAGGAGCCATCAAACACTACACGATAGACGCAAGAGATGAGTTTGTGAAGGGCTACGTCTACCCGGCTGTCAAAGCTAACGCTCTATACCAGGGTAAGTATCCCATCTCAACCGCCCTCTCCCGCCCCCTCATAGCCTCAAAACTTGTAGAGGTCGCCAGGAAGGAGGGGGCTAACGCAGTGGCGCATGGGTGTACAGGCAAAGGAAACGACCAGGTCAGATTCGATGTTACCATAGCGTCTCTGGCACCGGATCTCAAGATTATAGCGCCAATAAGAGAGTGGGGACCATCTAGGGAGGAAGAGATAGAGTACGCAAGAGATCACGATATACCTGTCTTGGTCAAGCCTGGGAGCGCCTACAGCATAGACCGAAACCTGTACGGCCGCTCAATTGAATGCGGCGTCCTCGAAGACCCGATGGCTGAGCCTCCAGAAGAAGTCTTCGAGTTGACAGTATCCCCTGAGGAGAGTCCGAATAGACCTCAGTACCTGACCCTGGAATTCGAGAAGGGCATACCCAAATCACTAGATGGCTCAGAAGAAGCCCCGGTTGATATGCTAAACAGGTTAAGCGAGATAGCTGGAAGAAACGGTGTCGGGCGGATTGACCACATAGAAGACCGCTTAATAGGAATAAAGTCCCGTGAGGTCTATGAGTGCCCTGCAGCAACAGTACTAGTCGAATCACACAAAGACCTGGAGAAGTGCGTACTGACTAGACATGAGCTCGACTTCAAGCAACTGGTGGACATGGAGTGGACCCTGGCAGCATACACGGGACTCTGGACAGACCCACTGCTGGAAGACCTTGGGGCCTTCATAGACAAGACCCAGGAGAAGGTCAGCGGCACAGTGAAGGTCAAACTCTTCAAGGGCAACTGCCGGGTCGTCGGTAGATCCTCACCGATGTCCCTGTACAACAGGGAGCTGGCAACTTATGAGGTTGGAACCGCCTTTGACCAGAAGATAGCCGGCGGCTTCATAGAGCTCTGGGGACTCCAGACTAAGATAGCAAACATCGTCAAGAGAAAGATGGAGTCCGGAAGAGATCAAGAGCCTGTCTAGAGCCTATCGACGAAAGGTTGATAAAACAGGCACCGAGGCTACTGTATCCAAAATGGCAGATGAGGACGAAGCGGATGCCGAAGCAGTTCTATGTGAAGTTCGAGACGCCCAAAGAGATTGTTGAGAAGGCAGTTCAAGCCCTGCAGGTTGCAAGGGATACTGGCAAGATCAGGAAGGGGACTAACGAGACTACGAAAGCCGTTGAGAGAGGCGTAGCCAAACTTGTACTGATAGCTGAAGATGTTGAACCCCCCCAAGTAGTGGCCCACCTACCGATACTATGTGAAGAGAGAAAGATCCCCTACATCTTCGTCCCAACAAAGCTCGAGTTAGGGAGGTCGGCAGGTATAGAGGTTGGATCAGCAGCGATCTCAATAGTTGAGCCTGGGGAGGCTTCTGAAGCAGTGAAGGGGGTGATCGCCGCCACAGAAAAACTGATCAAAGGTGGTGCGCCCCGCACTTGAGTTCCTCAGCGAAGTCTGCTAAGGCAGAGATGGAGGAGACCTTAACCCCGGCTGAGGTTACACAGATCGTGGGCCGAACAGGCGTAACCGGGGAGGTTATACAGGTAAGAGTAAGAGTCCTTGAAGGCAGAGACAAAGGCAGGATAATCACGAGGAACATCAAGGGCCCGGTAAGGCTCGGAGACGTGTTGATGCTCAGGGAGACTGAGCGAGAAGCAAAGAAGATCAGGTAAAGAGGCTGCTCCGAGTGCCCCGCACATTCAAATGCTCCTTCTGCGGAAGAGAATATCCTCCGGCCACGGGTGTAGCCCACATCAAGAATGATGGAGTAATCCTCTACTTCTGCTCTACGAAATGCAGAAAGAGCCTACTGGAGCTCAGGCGAGATCCTAGGAGACTCAAATGGACGAAGCATCGCACCCGCCAGGGGCGATAGGGTGTGAGCCCCAACTCAATGGAGAGAACACTCCTCCTCATCAAGCCCGACGGAGTCATGAGAGGACTTCTCGGGGAGGTAATCTCTAGAATCGAGAGAAAAGGCCTGAAGATAGCTGGACTGAAGATCCTGAAGCTGACCAAGGATCAAGGTGAATCCCTCTACTCAATCCATAAGGCGAAGGAATTCTATCCACGACTCATCCGCCACATGACCTCCGCCCCGGTTGCCGCATTAGTCATAGAAGGGCCTGACTGTGTCCGAGCGGTCAGGAGAATAGTAGGGTCCACTAACCCTCAAGAAGCCACACCAGGCAGTATCAGGGGTGATCTAGCTCTGAACACGACGGAGAACGTTGTCCACGCAGCAGACAGCGTTGAGAGCGCTGAATATGAGATAAAGATCTTCTTCAAACCCGATGAGATACTAAGTTACAGCAAACCTGCAGCTGAGTCTCGCCACCACACATCGACTGGATGAGCCTAGAGCTTACATTCTGAGAAGTTAGTCCCACGGACCCGTAGCGGGGAACAGTACTTAAGTCAGTCGACTCTAAGAACGGGGGGTGTCCCAGTTGCCGATGCGTCAGCCAATAGTCGTGGTTCTAGGCCACACGCCGCATGAATTCTGACTCCGCAGCGGCGGGTCACGTAGACCACGGCAAGACAACTCTTCTGGACCGGATTAGAGGAACCTCAGTTGCGAGAAGAGAACCGGGACAGATCACCCAGTGGATCGGAGCGAGCCTGCTGCCGGCTGAGACTATCAGAGAGAGGTACGGAGACGCGCTCGAGCAGCTGAGGTCACAAGTCAGGATACCAGGACTGCTACTCATCGATACACCAGGTCACGAGAGCTTCTCAAACCTCAGGCGTAGAGGAGGGTCAGCGGCTGATATCGCGATCTTGGTGATCGACTTGACCAAGGGGGTTGAACCCCAGACCGAAGAGTCTATAGAGATACTCAAGTCAAGGAGAACCCCCTTCGTAATCGCAGCAAACAAGCTGGATCTAGTCCCAGGCTGGAGAAGGGTCGACGCGAAATCGATGAGGGAGACAATACTCCAGCAGCCGCCAGAGACCCAAATGGAGATCGAGAACCGACTCTACACGATGATGGGATCTATATCGAAGCTCGGCTTGAACGCGGACAGGTTCGACAGGATCAAGGACTTTACCAAGACAATAGCCATTGTCCCGACAAGTGCAAAAACAGGAGACGGCATCAGGGAACTCCTCGCCGTGGTCATCGGGCTGACCCAATCTTACATGAAGGAGGAGCTCTTGACCTCCAGCGGCCCTGCTAGAGGGACTGTCTTGGAGGTTAAGGAGGAGGTCGGCCTAGGCGTAACGGTCAACGGGATCATCTACGACGGCTCCCTAAGCGTTGGGGATGAGATCGTCCTAGGAGGCAAAGGCGGCCCGATAGTGACGGTTGTTCGAGCGATCTTGGTG
>JAGTQV010000062.1:4519-4661 GCA_018397035.1 Candidatus Bathyarchaeota archaeon
GTTCCAAGAGGCCAATCCTCAGAGGCTATGGCAGAGATCGTGAAGGAGGAGTTTGATAGGCTGAGGATCGAGACAGACAGGAACGGCATCGTCCTGAAGACCGATACTCTCGGCGCCCTAGAGGCCATAACAGCATCACTGA
>JAGTQV010000062.1:4792-9147 GCA_018397035.1 Candidatus Bathyarchaeota archaeon
CCAGACGCTGAGGAGGAGGCGATCAAGAGAAGCATCAAGATTCTGCAGGCGGACGTCATATACGACCTCCTCGAAGGATATTCGAGGTGGGTCGAGGATGAGAGGGCCGCCAGCCTCAAAGCTGAACTGGATCGACACATAAGACCAGGCAAGATGCGTGTCCTTCCAGGATGCATATTCAGGCATAGCAAACCGGCAATATTCGGGGTGGAGGTGATCGCCGGCACGATCAGGCAGAGATACCCCATCATACGTCAGGACGGGAAGAGGCTTGGAACACTGTTGAGACTCCAGGATAAAGGAAGAGATATCGATGAGGCAAGATCTGGGATGCAGATAGCTGTCTCAGTTGACAAGGCCGTCATCAACAGGAACGTCTCTGAGAATGACATGCTGTACGTAGCGGTCCCTGAAGCTTCAGCCAGAGAATTCTCTACAAGACTCAGAGACCAACTCAACACAGAAGAGAAAGGAGTCCTCGACGAGCTTATCTCGATAATGAGGAGAGAGAATCCTCTCTGGAGCATCTAGAAAACGTTCAGAAGACATAAACCTCGACAGATTAATATGCCTGTCAAAGGGCGTAGTAGCGTACCTGAACTGGCGAGTCGATGCAGTTGGCGAAGTTCAAAGTCACAATCTCCGATCCCCGAACGGGTAAGGCCTCAGCAGTGGAGCTGGAGGGAGCGAAGGCGAAGCCTCTACTCGGGAGGAACATCGGCGATGTTCTGGACGGTGCCCCAATAGGTCTTCAAGGAAGAAAGCTCAGGATAACTGGGGGAAGCGACAAGGACGGTGTACCGCTCAGGCCGGACGTCCACGGCGGAGGCAAGAAGCACCTGATACTCTCCAAAGGCGTAGGGTTCAGGGCGAAGGGCTGCAGCAGAGAGAGGCGACTGGTGCGCGGCCGCACGATAACTGATGAGACCTACCAAGTGAATCTGGAGATAGTCGAGCTGGAGGCAGGGGATGCCGCTACGCCAGGGAACAGGAAGTGACGAAGGTGAGCAGAATAGATGAAAGCGAAAGTCCTACATGAGAGCCGCAATCCACTATTCAAGCGTAAGGAGATCCTGGTCGAGATAGAACATGATGATACTGGAACCCCGGACAGAATATCTGTCAGGAAACTTTTGGCTTCACAGCTTGAAGAGAAACCAGAGAAGATATATGTGGTCAAGATGGAGGGCAAGACAGGGATGAGCCACTCACTCTGCCACGTCCAGGTTTACGAGACGAAGGAACTCGCCTCCCAGACCCTTCCTGAGCATATACTCACGAGGAACCTGCCGCCTGAGGAGCGAGAAGCAAAGACCGCAAAGCCTACAGGAGACCAGAAGGCAGAAGCGGTGAAGCCTGTGGAGGCGAGGAAGGAAAAGGCAGCGGGGAAGCCTTCAGGCCAGAAGACTCAGCAGAACAATGAATGAGTAGTGGACTAGATTGAGTCAAGAGAAAGAGAAGGGCTCGATGGAGAAGAGAAGGCCGAGCCTCGGAACTTTGTACGAGTACAGTTATGAGAAGAAGACGATCAGACTGAGAAATAGGAAATGTCCCAGGTGTGGGAGGATAATGGCTCACCACAAGAGCCCGATCCAAAGATGGACCTGTGGATCCTGCAGTTTTACAGAATACGTGAAGACACAGCCCTAGCCCCGTTCACAGATCATCGCATCGAGAATGGCCTTCGCGAGTTCCTTCCTATCCTTGTCAACCCTGACGACGGTAACCCCTGCTTTAGGCGGCAGGCCGTAAACAACGATCGAGTTCTCAGGAGCCTCAAGGATCGCGGGCAGAGTGAGCAGATCTTCCTCACCCTTTATGATTACCAGAGAACCTTTATGCATTATCGCTTCAGAGACAGCCTCCCAGGCCATGCGACTTATTGTTCCTGGCTGATTGGCCGCCAAGAAGACCCTGCTTCCGCGAAAACCACTCAGCCCTGACTGTCTGCGCATCTCTCGGCCGTCAACTATCTTGACCCAGGAGGCTGCTCCAGCATTCATCGCATTCCTGGAAACTGTGTCACCGACACATATGACTACTGGGGGCTTCTCCTTGGAGACGATGCCTCTCAGCCTCCTCATCGTCTCCAGCCCGGTGCCGACCAAGACTTCACCTAAGGGCAGCTTCAGCAAGGCTCTGAGATTACGGGTTAAGAGAAGCTTCGCCAAGGCTACACCGTTCCTTTGTGAAGGAAAGATGGACTGTATCAGCCCTAACGTACACGGATCGCATACTTGCCGGGGGTCTTGGCTCCGATCTTTCTGGCGATCTCGGATTTCTCAAGATTGACCACCACCACGAGGCCTGACCAGTCCTCGCTCAGGTTGGATGACTTGCAGCTAGGACATATGTTCCCCATGCTTATGAGGTGGCAGTTCTTGCATGCCTTCTCCTTTGCCAGTTCAGCCCAGCCCCTAACCCTTCTCCTTCTTTGTCTCCGCCTCTATCCAGTCAAGTCTGCCTAGGAACGGTTGCCGCATGGTCAAGCCGATCTTTCCTCCAGCCCCGCCCTTTGGAAAACCGACAGCTATTATCCTGGCCCTTACACGATCGCCTTTAGCGAGTACGCGGCGACTCTCCTTCCCTAACAGGACCCCGTGCTTCTCGTCGTAGCTTATGTAGTCGTCAATTATCTGGGAGACGTGCACTAATGCATCCTCAGGCCCGATCCTGACGAAGGCGCCGAAGTCCGTGATCTCCACAACCTCTCCCTCAACGATCTCCTGCAACTCAGGATAAAAGGTGAGAAGCTGGAACTTGACTTTATGGTAGGTCGAGCCGTCTCCAGGCAGAATCCTGCCTACAGGCTCCACATTAACATCGACGACGTAGACTACGTACCCTAACTCCTCATCTATCATGTTCTCATATTTGAGCTTGACCTGCTCCTTAGCGACCTTCTTGATTGGCCCGCCGAATTTCTCTGGCGGTATCCTCACGATATCCTCCATCGTAAGTAGTCTGAACATTAGGTCTACTCAAGCCTCGATGCCGGTGTCGATATCTACTGTTCAATCTTCTCCTGCTGGAAAACCTTCGAGTTCCAGCCGAGAGCGGCCTCTTAGATAGATTACGGGCACGTTTATATCTCTTAGTCTCTTTCTCAGTTTTCTATCTGTAGTCGCAACTACGACTCTGTGCCTCTTCGCATAGTTGACCAATGCATCATCAACAGTCCCGGCCGCATCAACCTCGCCGATCTCCTCACACCTCTTTAATAGTCTTAATGCGAACTTCGCCTTTCTTCCCAGCTGTGATCTTCTGCCGGAGAGCCGCTCGATCTCTTCCCTGACAGGCTTGATCACGATGAACTGAGCTCGGCCTGGCAGTAGTCTCTCAGTCTCCGAGAATATGTCCATCCTCACGGTGAGCGGAAGGAAGAAGAAGTTCGAGTCTAGAGCCACTCTGTACGGCAACTGGATCACTTGAATCTGCCATAGCCGATCAGACGCCAGCTCTCACCTATCCTCCTGCTGAGTGAGGCAGAGAAGTTTGAGGCGACACAGATTGGACGCCTCAGCGAGACATCTATTATGTCCTCTCGTGCCGAGGTGACGACGCCGGAAGTCACAGCTGTGGCAACGTTAAGGACAAGCGGCTCATTAGTCCTTATCTTCTCGACTGCCACAAGCTCCTCCGTGCCTACAGCCCTCTCGAAGAGCTGCACCTCCAGGGTGACTTTGTCGAGCACCGGGGGGAGACTTCCCTCCTTACCGACTATGCTGCCGACTAGGCTGTCAGCCTTTGTTACAGAGGGGCATAGCGATGAACCGAGCCCAACCAGTCCGCCTGGACCCGCCTCCTTGACTTCACCGCCACTCACCCTTATAGATCTTATCTTTGTGAAGAGAGGCTGATAGACTGTCTTGCCTCCGGTCTCCGTCCTCAACCCAGGTCTTATCTCGACTTCATCACCAACACGGAAGAGGCCTTGAACTATTGAGCCGCCGAGCACTCCTCCCTGCAACTGCTCAACCCTCGTCCCAGGCTTATTCACGTCGAAGGACCTCAATACGTACATCTGAGGGGGTGCTGCAGGATCTCTCTTTGGCGTAGGGATCTCCTTCTCAATCGTCTCGATCAACAGGTCCATGTTCACTCCATGTTGAGCCGAGACAGGGATTATGGGAGCCTTTTCTACAGGCCTACCTTTGACGAACCGCTCGATCTCATGCATGTTCTCAATAGCCCGTTCACGGTCAACCACATCTATCTTATTCTGAACAATTATCAGCTTCTTGATTCCGCACATCTCGGCTGCCAGCAGATGCTCACGATCTTGAGCCTGAGGGAACTTTGCATCAGCCGCCACCACGAACAGAGCCCCATCCATCAGCGCCGCGCCTGAGATC
>JAGTQV010000063.1 GCA_018397035.1 Candidatus Bathyarchaeota archaeon
TGAGTAGTTGCATTGGGGGTTTCTGCATATTGACTTTGTCTTCGGTGTCGGGTAGAAAGTCCCGCCGCATCCAATGTGGAGCGGGTAAGCATACCGGAAGAAGGCGTTCGCCTGACCGCCATCCTCATCCTCTATGAGCTGATGGTAGGCGCATTCCTCGCCTTCAACATGTTTCTCTCCATCGCTCAGTTTGCATGATACTCTCTTGAGCAAATGCCCTATTGAGCCGCGTATCACTGATCCCGGGATGTATGGCCTTGTGTACTTGATTATACCTATTGACCTTCCGTCACCTATGTGTAGGGGTGTCTCAGCCCTAGCAACGGCCTCTATCACAGTGAATTGTCCACTCACTTCCTGGACCACCATTTCTTGAACTCCTCACCCGAGAGGCTCTGCTCTTTCTCTTTTCCAAGGTAAGATTTTGATGTCTTGATCGAAGCAGACTCCAAGACGAGATTCACTTTGCCCATGCCTCGGCTTACAGAGCCTCCTAAGCCAGCGTCAATGAATGACCCCATAGCTGCTTTCAGAAGTTTCCACTCTTCCTGAGCAAGATTCTCAGTGACCATCTCGAATCCGAAGTTCGTTCCTGCAGGAATCGCCTCGATGCTGTAGAGCGCCTTCTTGGCAACCGTACCTGTCGCTCTGTCCATGGCTATGCCAACTCTGGTCATGGTCTCGCCGACTCGCGTCTTAGGATAGGCGTCTCTGAACCTTACTTTGCTGGCTACTGAGATGGTGTTGCCAGCGGTTCCGAAGATCCGGCAGCAGATACAGAGGTTGTTAGGTGCTTCAGTTCCACACATATTCTTTGTGTCTGGAGGAGTGCAAACGGTCTCACCCTCTTTCCTCGCTATTCGTTCAGCTTCGCTTCGGACTTTCCCTTTCAAACTTGACCCTGGTATGTACGGTTGGCCTTGAGTGTCCTTCAGAATGGGCATGTCAACTTTCTCTATGTCAAATTCAGTCTTCGGGGATCCTATGTGCAGAGGCGTCAGAAGCGTTAAGGTACCATTGAGTATGACCCGTTCCTCAAGTTTTTCAAAAACCATGATCTCACCTCCTTCTAGGATTGATCCATACCTGAAACTCGGTCTCTCTCAACTCATTGATGTATCTGCGTAGTTCTTCCTTGATCTGGTCTGATACTGTTCTGGGATCATTCGGGAAGCGACTTACGTAGATGTCGATGCTTAGACCTCTTTCCGCAGAGATCTCGGTGCGCTGGTATCCGAACCTAGAGGCTATTCTCTTTGCTACGTCTTCGATCTGAGGCTTGATATTACTGATCTTCTCGGTGCTATAGTAGTCTGTCGTAAGACATATCCAGTTCAGCACATTTTCAATAAAGATCTTGTCTTGCCTGTGTTGGTCAAGAACTTGCAGAAAAGCCTCTCCAAACTCTTTGTAGCCTCTTACGCATCTTCCAACCTGATACTTGACAACCGCTTCCAAATCATCCAGAGATCTAGTTCTCGCCGCTTTGAGCAATTCCCTGAGCTGCTTTGAGGCTATACCTGAGGATGCCGCTACTTTCGCTAGTCTGTCTCCAACGTCCTTAACTGACAACCTATCCCCTCACGAATGTGTTGTATATGGAGAATGCCACCACCAAAGTCCCTTCAGAGATCTCTTCAAGTAGACGCTGGCCCTCCAGTTGGGAAATCATGCCTCGAGATATCTGGTGCTTCACGTGGGCTTCAGCCCAATCAGCGGAACCTGAGTTCACCATTTCGACTATTCTGCGCATATGACGATCAGATTCTGCCACCTGTATCCAAGAGGTAAGCTCAAGGATCTTTTGGAACTCCCTCCATGAGTATACTCTCTGTTCATCTATTCGACTGGAAGGAACGCCCTCTGCCGGTGCTACCATGAAGGCGATAGCTCCTTGTGGCTCCGACTTGGCTCTTCTGAGCAGTTGACTTGAGACTTCAAGGGCTGAGTAGATCGGACTTTTGTGCCTTGCGAATGAAATCCCACATGAGATGTCTGCCCTCTCCAGCATGGCCTTTGAGTATTGCCTGGCGATTTCTCCGGCCGTCCTAAATGCCTCTATCCCAGGGACAAGAGCAAGAAGATCATCTCCGCCGCTGTAGATGATTTCACCTCCACGCTTCTTCACAATATCAGCAGCATCGATCTGGACCGTGCAATGAATCAATGAGCTGATCGCTGAAAGCCTGGATGGCGTCATTGATTTCTCGACGTCTCTAAGTGACTTGCCTGTGATTAGGCTGCTGACATTGTTTCCGTCAAGCCGCAGAATACCGACGTATCCCTTTTCGTCGCGGACAGCATCCACCCATGTCCCCGGCGTCTCCGCTCTTACCTTGTAGCAGTGAGCGCATATTGACTCGTTTCTTGGAGGGATCGTTGGGAGTGGGCGGCCTTCATGAACAGCCTTCTCTCTCTGGCAGACATCGCATACGCGGTCCTCCTCTTCGATCCTTATGGGTGACCCAACTGACAACTTCTTCATCCTGATGGATCTCATGGCTTCAGCCCAGACGTCACCGAACTGCCTCTGAAGACTTTTACCGTCTGCCTCCACATGTGAGGTGGTTATGGTGCAACGCCCCTCAGTGACTTGCTCAAAAGCAGCCTTTGCTTCACCAGCAAGTTCTTCAGCCATGCTCGGAGGGGATAGGGCCAAGAAGCCTCCGCCTCCTGAGAAGAGAATGCATTCTGGACCGAGCCTCGATCTGAAGATCTCAGCCGCTGACTCTGTACCCTTTATCACTCTGGAGCTTCTGCCACGCAGATCAGCGATCCTTAGTGATTGGTTCACGTAGCTTCCAATCTGGTCTGCGTCACCGGATACTAGGGAGAGATTGTGTAACGATGGATCTCTTCCGAAACTGTTCTCACGAAATGAGCAATTCGCTATCGCCGCCGTCAGCTTGAGATGATGGAATAGTGATGTATCGTTGTAGGGGATCCTCGTGTCAGCAGGAATCTTGGTAGCCAAGGAGGATGATAAGAACAGCAACATACTTGCCAGTGTAGAGTCGTTGAGCTGGGCCGAGCTGAATCTATTCTTTAAGGTTAGGATGAAGTGTCCTAGATCCTTAGCCTCGATGCTGTCGATCGCTGCTCTTCCGTCTGACAGGAGATGACTACGTTTTATCGGAAGGCTCGGAGCGGGACCTCCCCCACTCACCTCTTCATCTGACGGTCGATCTGCACCCGAGGCTATCGTGTCTGATACGCAGACTAACCATTCCAAGTTGCTCGTTGGACGGTCCTCTTGGCAGTAGCTTCTCCCAGAATGGTGGTGGCTGGCAATGGTAGCGACGTCCTGGCCGAATATCTCTGACACTATCTTGTACGTGCTGCTAACGTGTTCAGACCATTTCTCCTGGTTAGCCCAAGACAATGGCTTGCCGATGTCATGTAGGAGAGCAGCTGCCCTTACTTTCAAGAGATCTGCCGTGATGGTGCAGCCCCCCCAGTTTATTATGTTGCATTGCGAATTTATCGCTTTGCAACATTCATACTGGGTGAAAACCTATATCTGCTAGATTATTGCTTTACTATAGGAGAGTAGAGTGGAGGTACAGCTGATCCAAAACGTCCCAGACTACAAGGAAGCGGTAAAGATCAACAATAGTAGGCTACTCATCGAGGCTCTGACAAGAAGCGACGGCATAGCTAACTTCAGCACACTAGAAAAGGAGAGTGGACTCAAAGGCGGATTGCTGCGATACCACCTTGACAGACTCAAAAGTCTCGGAGTAATAGAATCTGAGGTTAAAGGGACATACAGGCTCAGATTCAAGACACCTCTCTGCTACATCTTCGGATCCAGAAACGTCAAGTATGCCTACATAGGCTTGCTGGGCCGGAGAGACTCATACAGTGAGCCTGAGCCAGTAACGGCGCTGTCCCTACTCAAAGAGCAGAGAATATCCCCCACCTTAGTCTACGTGCTGACATCGCCTGAAGGGATGGCTGACTGGAAGGAGTATAGACTCAACTGCCAATGGGTAATATGCTACGGAGACGAGATAATTGATATCGACGCGATTCAGAACAAACTCGCCCCACAGCTTACAGCCCTCCTGCGAGACCACTCAGTGATATTAGACTGCACCTCGAGCACCAAACCTGCAACAATAGCCTACTACGACCTTGCCCAGAGACTCCTCATCCCATGCATCTATGTGAGCGAAGAGAAGAGGTCCATAAGATGGCTGATCTCGAAGGAGACTATAATGACAAGACTAAACCTTAAGCAGAACAGCCATCGCCATTCGAAGGGGTCAAGTCCTCGCTGAGACATGTATTCCTCCTTAGCACGTCCACCCGCGCTCACCTGTTCTCGCTCCGGCCTCATAAACCACAGTCCCTCAGGCACTCTGCCAGATGCGGTAACCTTCTGGAGAGGGCTAATCCGAAGGTGATTTGTCCTGATACCTTCAGGCAGGCAAGTTGATCCTGTGAGTTCAGCGGTCTCCTGTCCACGATCATCTACTTAGCTTCGAATGACATCAGCTGTTTTCTTATCTCCTCCAGCTGTTTGGTTCCTCCCTTGTCGATGATTGGTGAGCTAGATCAGAGGCTTGCGACCCCTCCACACGTTATGAGAAACAATACACAGGAAGAACGGCGGACTCTGTTCTGCTTAATGAGTTACCACTTATAGACCTAGCTTATCTTATTGAAGGCTCAAAGGAGAAGAACTAGGACAGGCTCAGGGAGACCATAGAAGCTTACCAGGCTGAAAGGGGTCGAGGAAAAAATTTTTTCCTCAGCCCGGACCTGGAGAGAATATAGGAGCCTACCCGGGAGTTCGCGCGCCACCAACAGGTCAGGATGACTCATTACAGAAATCAGCGTTGCAGACATGAATGGATACACTGGAACACGGAAGGCCTAGAGAATATGCAGACCCGGAATTCTGGAAGCAACTCTGGAAAACCTACATCCACCCATCATGATGAAAGACTCACAACACAGGTCTGACGCTTTGAAACAGATGTCTCCAGTCTCTTATGCTACTCTGAACTGGCCATCTCAAGCTTTGTGGGCAGATACTCGTCAACTATGTATGTGAGCCCGTACCGGCTGAAAGCCTCCTGCTCAGCCTTCTTCTTGATCTTAATGAAGGTCTCGATCTCCCTATTCCAGAGCTTACCCTCATATCTTGGATCCCTCTTCAACTCGTAGAGCCTCTTGATATCCAGCTCAGTCAGTTTGTCGCTTGGAAGCTTATACTCGACTATGTCAGTCGCATACACGCCGAACCACTTTGCATCAGGCGTGTTCAGGTCTCGCAGGTGTGCAGCGTTAGCTGAGCCTGATATTATCACCATCGCAATGTGCATACCCCAGGGGTCACCATCAGTGAATATGTAGACTGGGAGTTCTAGTTCCTGGTTGAGTCTTCTGAGGAATCCTCTTGTTGCTCTCGGCGCCTGGCCTGCAGTATGTATGAGCAGTGCTTTGTGTCTTTTGTGGACGTTCTCCTCGATGAATCTTGTGAAGAGGCCTCCCTTCTCTATGGCTATGACCTTGTCTGCTTTGCAGCTGATGAACTCCGCGCTTGTGAGGGCTGGGCCTATCATCATCCCGTCTGGGTGGGAGGTTAGGTTGAGTCTCCGGCCTTCATATCCTGGGAGCGTGTATTCCACTGTTAGGTCTCCGAATATCGCGCTCCGCTCCTCAGGGAAGACGTTGAAGTCTTCCCTGGAGTATCCGATGACCGTCTCCAAGTCTGTGATTAGGTTGTCACTCTCCTGCTGGTCTGTGAAGCTCATCTCGTAGGCTTGGGCTGAGTAGAAGACATCCCTGAGGGTGCTCGTCTTGCTCTGTCTGGTAAGCTCATCAACGAACATCCCTGTCCAGACGAGCTGGGTCAAAGGTCTTATATGCCTGATATTTCTTGAACTCCGCCTCACACTCTTGTTTCCTAGAATGTATTGCCTGAGTTTCTGGTCGTAGAATATGTTGTTGATGGATCTGCTCGGCATCTTGACTGATGGGAAGTCTCCTGAGGCTATCTGACCGTAGATCTTGGCTCCGAACTCCTGGAGGGAGTTGAGGACCTTCAGCTTCCTCTCCTTAATCGCTCCCTTCGGCTCCTTCGCCCTCTTCGCTTCCTTCCTCGACATACTTTGCGATACTCCTCAGAAGCTTCTTGACGTCTGGGATCTTCTCCTTCCCCGCCAGCCTGGCGGAGAAGGCTGCGATCTTCGGCAGGTACTTTGAGAAGACGTCAAGCCGTTTCTTCTCCCTCTCCATATGGTGCTTCCTTGATAAGAAGATCGCCAGCTGCCTGGCAACCTCCCTCAGCGCGTTCAGGACTTCATGCTCAACCTCAGGCCTGTCCGCTATGAACTCCTTCCCAACCGTCTTGTACGGGATCTTGAGACTGCATATGTGGACGAATACCGCGATGGGCGCGTCAGGCAGGACTTTGTAGTGGCGCCAGTTCATGAGTTCATTCGTCACCTTGTATGAGACGTCGCTCGCCTCATCGAATAGCAGAGGGATCCTGTTCGCGAATCGGTAGAGGAGGATCCTGTCTGTGACGGGTATCTCGCCCCCATACGCCACGCCGACCTCGACTATGAATGGGAAGCCTGAATATGCTGCAGGCCTCCTTTGATGGACCGCGACGAATTCAGGGTTGAGCTCCTTCCTTATCCCTGTCTTCAACAGTTCTATTCCGAGAGGGGAGAGGCAGCTCGCGTCGGGTGAGAGGAATCCGTCGTATCTCTTGATCGCGTTGACGAGTCTCACGATCTCGTCTTGGCTGAGCTTTCTCGGGTTCTTCCTTTCTCCGACATCGGCGAACTTAAGGAACTTCTTCGCCGTGGTCTCGCCGACTCTCTGGAAGTGCCTCCTCATGAAGTCCCTCATAGTCCTCGATTTGGTCGCCTCAATCATCCTCTTCAGGGTCTCGATGTCGATTCCGTGTGGGTGAGGGGAGGTCTCGGTGGGCGGCTTCGGCATCTGGGTCGTGGCCCTCTCAAACTTGTAGAGTCTGCCCCTTGGATCGACGAATGTCAGGTTTGCGTATGGGACTACTATCGCGGTCTGTTTGAGGTAGTCGAGTATCTTGGGCATCGCCCTAGGGTAGTCTGCTTCAGTTGTGAATTCTACGATTGTACCGTGCCACCTAGACTTGTTATTGTGGATTTTATGTTTCAGGACTATAGGCCTGTTCTTCTGAATATCCATCATGAGTATGTACTCGCACATTTTTGAGGTGCCTGTGCTCGAGATTATCCTTGTCTGGCCGTGGGTTGTGATCTGCCCGTAGAGCACAGCCATCTTTCCGCCGAGGCCGAAGGTTCCACGGGTCTGTCTAAGCTTGTACTTGGACCCATAGAGAACCTGCCCGAATGCAGATGGGATAACATCTGAGGGCAAGCCTGAACCATTATCCTCTATCCTGACCCTGTAGGGGCATGGATCTACTGCCGGCTCTGCTTCAGGAGATATTCGCAGATATACTTCAGGCAGGATCCCATTTATCTCGCAGGCGTCTAGGGAGTTCTCGATGAGTTCTCTGATCGTTGAGTATATCGCCCTGGAAGGATTCGTGAATCCTGCGATGTCCCTATTCCGGTAGAAAAAAGTCTGAGGGGCTTATCTCCTTGAATTCCTCAGCTGTCATCATTCACCTCAACCCCAGTGTTAGATCAGGACGGCGACTCCTCATCATCCGACACCATTCCCCTGCAAGGTGGCGTTTCTGCCTTCACATGAATGCGCCCACTATTTAGTCGTTCTGGGGATCCCCTGATGCCTGAATCACTGTTGGGGTTGCCAGAGTTCCGTCATTCTCCTTATCTTCTCCAGACGCCTGCGCCGCCTCAGGAACTTGTAGACGGTTGAATGCTGCTTTCCCTCTATCAGCATCAGTATCGCCTCCCTAGCTGTCGAGGCCGACTCGTAGTCTCCTGTTACAGATATTGTGTGGCCGTAGATCGAGATGTTCGTCTTCGTCAGCTCCTCCAGCATCTTTCTGGTCTTTCCTCTCTGGCCTATGACTCTACCTTTGACCCTTGCTATGTCACTCTCGTTCCTTCCGAATATCTCCCTCAGGTCTATTACGTCAAGTATGATCTCCTCGTCTCTTAGAGCGAGAGCCCTCTCAGGCGAGAATCCTCTCCCTATAGCGGTCACAACATCACGGGCTCTAAGCAGTGCTGCAGCATCACCCTCAGGGTTCGCTGTTAACTCCACGAATCCACTCTCACTATCTACGGTTACGGTCACTTTGAAGATCTTCTCTATCCGCTCCTTGACTTCTCCCCCCTCACCGACGAGGACACCAACCCTCTCAAGAGGGATCGTTGTACTCAGCTTGTTCTGCACCCTCACCAACAACCTGCCTATATATCTCCTCTAGACCAGGAACATTCACGCCGATCCTTGAGAAGTAACCGGCTATATTCGAGATATCCCTTCTCAGGAATCTATCAGCCATAGGATGGTCGAGTTTGACCGCTTGAGATAGGTCGAAGATCACAGGTTCCCCCCACCAGACCATTATGTTGTACTCGCTGAAGTCGCCGTGGACGAGTCCAGCCCGGCTGTAGAGCTTTCTCATATCCTCGACTATCCGTTGGAACATCCGCTCCGGATCCTTAAGAGGCGTCTCCTTCAAGAGGGGGGCAGACATCCCGTCCATGCCTATGAACTCCATGAGTAGAACGTTCTTCTCAACCGTGATCACTCTCGGAACTCTGACCCCTGCCTCCTCTGCCAACTTGAGGTTGTCAAACTCTTTTCTTGCCCAAGTGTAGATGAGTGACCTGGTTTTCTTGGATACACGTTCGAACCTCGGATCGCCCTCAATATACTTCTGCATGCCCTGCCGGAACTCGGTTGAGGTGGTCAGGTATATCTTCACCGCGAGGTCGAGGCCTTCTGGACTCTTCCCCCAGTAGACCCTCGATTCCTTGCCTGATTTTGCTACGCCGAAGATGCTCTTGAGGTAGCCTCTGTTCAGGAGGCTGTAAACCGTCATCAAGGTTGGCTTATCGAATACTTCCTCGATGACCTGCATATCCTCGCTTCGCTTCTCACGCATCCGCCTCTCAAGGTCTTGCCTTCTCTCTCTAAGCCTCAACCTCTCATGTACC
>JAGTQV010000065.1 GCA_018397035.1 Candidatus Bathyarchaeota archaeon
TGACGAAGGAAACTAGGGCGAGGCCGAAGACATAGACGATGGGGAGGGTTGATTGGAGTGCCGGCAGCAGGAAGAATACCCGGATGACTATGAAGAATGAGAAGACTGTCAGGAAGGCGTTGGAGTAGAATCCGACAGCCATCATGGGGTGTTTCCTCCACATGAACTTGCCTGCAAGGTAGGTCTCCCTGATCCATGATTTCTTCCAGCGCAGTTGCTGCCTCCAGAACTGTCTCAGTGTTGTAGGGACGATCGTCTCGGTCCTTGCGGTCGGCTCATAGACTGCTTTCAGTCCGCTCCGCAGTATGAAGGTCGTGATGCCTCGGTCGTCGCCGTAGGTGCACCGCCGACCCCAGAACCTTTGGCTCTCCCATTCATCAAGGAACCGCATCAGCACAGGCTTCCGATAAGCTGCAAGACAGCCTGAGAGGCAGACGACTGAATCGTATAGTGTCTCTGCTGACTTGTACACTCTGAAGGCGACGAAGTACCTGACATACTGGACCTTCGTGAGGAGGTTCTCTTTCCAGTTGTGGACATCGGCGTGGCCTGTTACGCCTCCGATGAGTCCTTGCTGGAGAGGCTGGACTATCCTACGGACGGCGTCTGGATGAACGAAACTGTCACTGTCGTTTGTGACGATGACTTCGCCTTCAGCCTGACGTATCCCGGTTGCTAGAGCGTGGCGCTTCCCTCGATTGACTGTGTGGTTTATGAGCTTGATGACTATGCCGGGGTTCTCCTTTATGATCCTCTTCACTTCCTCCTCTGTTCTGTCTCGTGAGCCGTCGTTCACGACTATGACCTCCAGCCTGTCCTTCGGATAGTCTGATCTGACATGGTGCTGAAGGGTCTTGCCTATATGCCGCTCCTCATTGTAGGCTGGGATTACGACACTTACCTTGGGGAGGTATTCGATTCGCGGCTGCTCATATCTGCAGCTTTCTGCAAGTGCGAAGCGTGAGAGGATGTATGCGGTGACCGCTATCCCATAGAATGTGAAGAAGTCTCCGTCAGTGATATGCCTGACAGTGTAGAACTTGTAGACTATCACCGAGGCTACGGAGAGCAGGTACATCATGTTCGCGAGCGCTGTCATGTATAGCACAGCGGCTGCACAAGTTGCTCAACATACTTCTTGTTCGCTTGGATGGCTGACAGCAGGATGTCCGGCTGCAGACCTTTGCTCCTTGCTGCGTGGATCAGGTACCGGATATCTTTGGGGAGGCATGTGCCTCCGATCCCGGTTCTCGCCTCCGGTAGCTCAACGTTCCATTTAGTGTTGCAGGCATGTCTGAGAGTTCTGAAGTTTATGTTGTTTCGGTCACAGATCAGCTTCAACTCCTCTGTGAAGGCGATCTGGACATAACGGTAAGCGTTCTCAACGATCTTCGACATCTCCGCGATCTCGATCGGATCAACCTGGAAAACTGGGATGCCGGCGTCAGCGTAGAAATCCCGAGTTATGATTGAGCTCTCTACATTGACGGCCCCTGCAACCCTTAGTTGGGGTACGCCGTGCCTGAGCGGGTCCTCAGGCCAGTATCGATGTGGTACATGGGCGAGATTCACCCGGCTGTCAAGGATCGACTGGTATATGTCTCTGCACGTGCCGACTGGGACGGTGCTCTCGATGACGACCAGCCTGGGATCAAATCCGTCGGCTACCTTTGAGCAGGCATCGTAGACGTTTGTTACAACTGGCTTGTCTTCGACACAGGTTGTGGAGACGCAGATGACGAAGATCTTTGAGTCTGAGGGGATCTCGCTGAAGTCTCCTACCCGTATCTGCGTCTTCGCTCTCTCCAGGGCTCTGGGGCTGATGTCGTAGCCGAAGACGTCGTAGCCGACGCTCTGCAGATATGCGGCGGTGGGCAGCCCGACAGTGCCGAGTCCGACGACGCAGACTGGGTTTTTCCTTGTATTCAATCATTCAACCCCATCTGTATAGGCGGCCTACCTTTATCCCGCATAAGTATAAAAGTGTTGTTGTGTAACACACAAAAACGAGTTGGTTAGTTCCACATGTCAACAATCTCTCAACGACCCTCAAGGGAGCAGGTGAGGCCCACAGCCAGGAGATGGCTGTGAGACCTGAGCCGACAGTAGCGCAATAGTTAAGCGCCACGTGACAGAGCCGGCTCACTGCGACAGACCCTATCTCCAAACAGTATGAGCATGGAGAGCCGCCGCAAAGAACGTCTTCGAGAAACTACTTTCTCCAGACCTTTCATCCCTGGCGTCTTGACCCCTAGTGTGTGAAAGCATGAATTGACAAGTAGGGCCACGTGGGGTACGGTACAGTGTACTAGAGAATCTGCTTTGGACGGAGATCTTGGGAGACGGCTACGGCGCGAGCTGAGCTGTTGGTGGGAAGCGTTAAGTAGGAGTTGACCAGTAAACCTCTTTAGTGGTATAGCAGACTTGGCTAAGGTGAGCCTCTACATCAACAAAGAAGTCTGGGCTAAGTTTCGTGAAGAAGTATTCAGAAAGCATGGAAGTCTGAGAAAGCTGAGTAGCGAGGTTGAGGCCCTCCTAAGTTCTACACTTGTTGAAGACAAAGTGACGGCTCAATTCGAGAAGCTGGGGTTCAAGACCGCCGGAGCAATATCATCCCGAGAACTTAGAGAGAGAAGGCCTGCGCTTAGAGGTCCACCGTCAGAGAGGATAATCAGGGAGATGAGGCGGAAGAGGGTTGCTGAGACTCTACCTCGACAGTAGCGCAATAGTCAAGCGCTACGTGACAGAGCCCGGCTCAGCAACAGCGGACCTTGTCTTCGAGCAGGCTGAAAGCGGAGAACTCATCATAACCTTCTCCCTCTGGAATATCGGTGAGGTTCTAGGTGTTCTTGATGAACGCCGCAGTAGGGGATGGCTGAGTGAGGCTGAATTCTCAGAGGCCGCAAAGATCTTCTCTAATGAACTATCCAAACTTATGCGGTTGAGGGCTCTTGAAATAGTCCCAGTCTACACATCCATCCTAGTTGAGACATGGAGCTTCATACTGGGCCACCACATCTACGAGGCTGATGCTCTACAGATAACAACATGCACACACGCTGAAAGTCAAGCCATGCTTAGCGGCGACGAGAAACTCATCAAGGCTAGTAGAAGACTCGGCCTGAGGGCCTTCGACGTAGTGAGGGAGGAACATGAGCTGGCAGATTTCATTAGAACCGCCTGAGAACGAGTCTAAGCAGCAGCCCATGCTTGAAGAACAGGTATGCTCATCTCTTGTAATCTTCCAAACAAGATGAAAGAACACCATGTCCGTGAGGGTCTCCATTCTCTTGCTTCTACTAGGACGCTCAGAAACTCTGAACTAGATCTCTTTAAGAACTTGGGGGCCAGTCTGATTGGATGGCGGCTAGTGATGAGAGTCCTCGGAGTTGTCGGCAGCCCAAGGAAAGGCGGAAATACAGAGATCCTTGTTGATGAAGTTCTCAGAGCCGCAAGAGACGTTGGCGCAGACGTCGAGAAGATTATCTTGAATGAACTTGAGATCAAGCCTTGTCAGGCTGAGTGCAGTGACTACTGCAAAAGAAAGGGGTATTGCAAGATAGACGATAATATGTTGCCCCTGTATGACAAGCTGTTTGAGAGTGATGCATTAGTGCTTGGTACACCAGTCTACTGGTACGGCCCATCTGCCCAAATGAAGGCCTTCATCGACCGATGGTATGCCTTCTCGCACCCAAAACACATTCACAGAATGAAAGGAAAGAAAGTAGTATTGATCGCTCCACTAGAGGAGACTGACACATCAGCAGCTAAGCCACTAGTAGATATGATAAGGAACTCTCTGGACTACCTAGAAGCGAGATTTCATTCAAGACTGCTAGTATCTGCAGGCGAGAAGGGCTCAGTAAGAGGGAATACGAAAGCTATGAACCGGGCTTACAGGATTGGTTCAGCCTTGAAGTAGGGAAAGATCTTGCCGATCTGCAAGGAGTGTGGCAAGTTCATATCAGAAGGCAGATTGCGACGCCATGGAAGTCGTTGCGGAAAGAAGCCCAGGGTAAGAAGGGTGATTGCTGAGGAGAACGTGGCTCCAGCTGCGTTATAGCAATTACACAACTAGCCACAACTTCATCTCTCCAGTTAGTATTGCCTACGAAAGGATTCAGCACAGTTACGTTGTGGCGGGCACGTAGAGGTTTTGGGGTGTTGTTGCCGTGTGCAGGCCTAAGGTTATTGCGGGTCATGGTTTTGAAGTTCAAAAGCTGTGATCGTTGACTCTTCATATCGCCAAACCGATAGGCATGTCGTAATGCTGGAGGAAATGTGAGAGAAGATTAAGCTTGGAACAAAGACATTGCTCATCCGTGTTGCGGTGACACTCTGATCCTTGAGAAGCTGGTAGTTTCAGATCTTGAGAGCGAGCTGAACGCGTTATGGAAAGAAATCGATGAAGAGATACATGTCCGCCGCAGAGGGGACTGAATGAGCCATACGCTCAGGGCGGTCTGTTGTTCTATTCGCCTTTTTCTTTTGATAGGATATTTGTCTGTCTCCTATCGAAGGTTTTGAGTTTTAGGCCGAGCTCTAGAGCTAATGCGACGAGGACAGCATCATAGATAGGCGTCTTATGTTTGGCAGAGAGCATGTACGAGTTCTTCAATAGTTTCTCATCCGGCCTCACCAGCTGAACTGCCTCTGTTGAAATTAATTCTAGGAGAAGCTCGAGGTATGGGGATGAGTCTTTGAGATCACCTATCAGGACTTCATGTTTCCAGAGCGTATTGATGGTCTCATACACCGTTAGGTCAGGTGTAATAATGGTCTCATCATTCTCCAGCAGACTGGCATCCCTAAGGATTGCCTCAACAAGATAGCTTGTATCAGCAACTATCATCGTTCTCTATCAGCCTGGATGAGCTGAAGATCGTCCTGAATTGTGGTACGTAAGGTTGAGCCCTTCTGCAATTCCTTGAGGCATGTGACGATTCTCTTCGAGGCCTTGTTCCTCAAGTATAAGCGAAGGGCGTCTCTGACAACCTCGGAGATCTTTCCATGTTTTCTCAATTCGCGCCTCTCTTTCTGAGATAGCCGAACCGTTATTGTTGATGTCATACAAAATGTATTACATCTAGTAACACAAAACCTCCCGGAACATCTGGCAGGAGACATGGAAGTACGTTCCAACCCCTCGTTTAACGAACTTCAGACTGCCTCATCAGCCGCTTATCCTCGGCCTTCTGGGATGGCCTCAACCCCCTAGTCGTGACCAAGTTTGCCGGCTTGGTCTGAATTTGACAGAGCACGCGCCGCCAGAAGGGACATGAGTATAGAATTTGTTCATAGCATAGACACATCGAGTGAGAAGAGAATTTGTGGCGGGCCCGCGGGGATTTGAACCCCGGACCTTTAGCTCTCGCCAGCAAGATTAGGAGGATCAGCCGACAAAGCCTACTGCTCTATCCATGCTGAGCTACGGGCCCGATGTTTCTTATCGCCTTCTGCGGGCTGCTCAACTTTTGAACCAGTCAGAGTCAAAGCCGATCGCTCGAAATCGCTTTCTAAGAGTCCTCTTGGACTTTATCAATCTTTATCATGAAGTCGAGGAATAGGCCGGCAGGCGACATCCGTAGACGGCTATCGCGTCCATGCCTAGGACCTGGCCTTCTCTGACATTTAGGATCAAGGCGAGAATTGCCATGCACATGCTCAGAATTATTGCACGGCCGACTCCCTAGTTCCTGCAGGCCAAGATAAGGATCGTTACGATGAAACCTGCTTGCATCAGAAAGAGGGAGCTCCAATAAAAGATGCTGGCAAAATGTCTTTCTCCTCCGTAGAGGTCAGTTAGTCGATCGAAGCGAGGAAGAAAAGCTGCCAGATGCTCTTGCCGCGTCTTACTGTGTCTTGGTGCCCCCTCAAGTCCTCTTGCTCTTCAGCGCTTGAATCAGTCAGCACTCAATGTCTAACTAGGCTTACTCCCTTGAACTGTTATGCTAGCTACCCAGTCTCCAGCCTTGATATCCGAGGTCTCAGAGTCCTGACCTACAGCAGAGGCATCGGTATAGATGCATATCGGGAAGGGTCTTTCATCCACAACCTTCACTTGGTGGAAGCCAGCCTCCTCTATCAGTCTGATGTAATCTCTTTTCATGATCGCGCCTGAGAGACATCCTATGTAGGCTTCAACGCTGCCCTTAACGGTGTTAGGAAGTTCCTTGAGCAAGACGGTGTCTGAGATCATAATCTTTCCACCAGGCCTGAGGACACGGAACGCTTCCTTGAAGACCTTTGCTTTGTCAGGCGAGAGGTTGATCACACAGTTCGAGATCACTACATCAACCGTGTTGTCTGAGAGAGGTAGGCTCTCGATCTCGCCAAGCTTGAATTCTACGTTCTCGTATCCGCCCTTTATGGCGTATTCATTAGCTTTCTCCACCATCTCTGGTGTCATGTCCACGCCGATGACCTTGCCTCTTTTGCCGACTTTCTGGGCCGCAAGGAAGCAGTCGAAGCCTGCACCTGAACCGAGGTCGAGCACTACCTCCCCCTCTCTTAGAGAAGCGAGCGCTACTGGATTGCCGCAACCGAGACCCAGGTTCGAAGCTTCAGGTGCGGCTGTGAGCTCTTCTTCCGAGTATCCCACCAGTCTACTAACATCTGTGGTGGCGTCAGCTGATCCGCAGCAAGTGCTCTCTGCTGCACAGCAAGTCCTATTGCTCCTAGCTATCCGAGCGTAGCCTTCTTTAACTATCTCCTTTATTCGCCTATCTTCGGTTGTCAATTGTGCGTCACCCCCTTCACAAAGGTCTACGAGTCCTCCTCCTAGACCCGCAGGATCCTCCGCTTTGACCAGTACTGTACAACTGCTTTTCTCCTGCCTATTTTAGCTTATGGGTGCAAGCCTGCCCCTGCCGTAGCTCCCCGCCTAACCCCTCACATCAATAGATGGAGCCATTTGACATCCTTCTGTCTGCAGCCGCTATCGATCCAGCTTGGCAGCAGATTCCATTGCACCTTCCTGTTGTGGTCGCTCTTTCTAACTCTTCCCAGCCACTCCTCTACACGTGTCTATTCAAACTACTTTAACATCTCTGAGAAATCACAAAATACTAAGTCTACACTATGCCCGAATGAGATCGCTAACAGGAAGACTCCATAAGTTGTCGGTGCCACTGATGCTGGCCAGCTGCGCATCAGTGAAACCCAAGCACTAGGGACGGCTGGTCAAACCCATCCAGCCCATGCAAATAGTATTATGGATGCAGGAGCGATGACGGCTGAGGCTGCAGAGCCGAATATCCAAGATAAGATAAGTCTCTTTACAAGTCTAGTGTCAATGACCGCCCATCTCCTAGTCGAATGAATGAAGATCGCTCCAGAGACTAGGAGTTGAGTCAAGGATATCGGAATAGAGACCTGAGTTAGGATCCATATGACGGCGGCTATTGAGAGCTGCATCGCCATGGCAGCGTTTGGGGATATCGAGACGATCCTGTACCCTAACGTCTCAGAGGTCCCTCTGCTGTACAGTATCCCTCCTGAGACGGCGGCGAGACCGAGCAAGATCGCAGCTGATAGGTCGTGGGTGGAATTGTTTAAGATGATGAGAGAATGGAGTAGACCTATGTTGTTTGCGCCAAGGGCGTAGGATATCACTAATGTGGTTGCAGAGATCATCGGCAGTCGAATCTGCGTGACCCGGAGGAGACTCAGCCTCCTCAAGAAAGAACCGAGGAGGCGATAGATGATTAACGTCGACAACAAGATCAGGATAGGGGAAACGATCCATGATAGAACGTTCAGTGCTACAGGGTTCCAGTCTACGTGGAGTCCTGAGGCCAGACCAACCGGGATGGCTGACAGGACGAGCATCATAGTCATGCTCACTGGCATCTTGAGGTGTGTTGCGGCGGCCATTATGATCAAGTTGGCCAGCAGGAGGGATCCTGAAACAGAGAGGCTGAAACCGGGTACTATCCCATTCACTATGCTCCGCTCCATCTTGTATCCCTCTAGAGCGGCCCCCAAAAGTAAACCTGAACAGGACGCGAACAATATTCTTCTGCGAGGCCCGGCGCTGGTGAAGCCGTAGTTTGTCAAGCCAATATTGTTAGCGCCGAAGATGAATGCGAGCAAGGTCGCCAGGAGCGTCAGTGGGATGTACAAAGGCGCTAGCCGTATCCTTTAGCAATCATTAATAGGACGACGTCACTCGCATCTTCTGCGTTATCGGCCATGTTGTCGATGAAGTTCAGGAAGCTTTCAAGCTCAAGGATCTCGACTGCATTGTACGTTGTGTGAACGCTCATAAGGTGTCTCTGTATCTCAGCTTTGAGCGAGTCCGCTTCTTCCTCGAGCTCCTCAACCGCCTTCACCTGCTCAAGTATTCTCTCACGTCCTTGATCTAGGCTGCTTATCAGCCTCCTCAAGGCCTCAGCCGCATCCAAGCATGTTCTGGTGTATTGAATAACTCCGGATTGAAAGAAGTATCTCAGCAGGTCATGGTTGAAGCTTACCTGGCTCATCACCCTGGTTGCATCCTTTGCATTGTCAGCGATAGCGTCTATCTTCTCCAACATGTTCAGCAAGTCCTCCCCCATTCCAGCAAAGAAGATCCCCTCTGAGAGCTGCGCGACCAGTCCTCTATGCACCGTATCAGCTTCAGTCTCCAGCTTTTCCACTTCTAGGCTCAGTCTTGAGGCAGTCTCAAAGTCAAGCTCCGCGATCTTCAGTGTGAACTTGTAGAATGAGGAGGAGGCTTCAACTACCAAGTCGATGTAAGAGGCGATTCTATCAAGCATCTCCCGATTCTTCCTTGCGAGCCGGAAGATATTCGGAATCTTCATCAGCGAAACCTTCTCCCAGTCTCAAGTAGAGTACATTGACTCACATGCAGCTCAAAGGTAGCACTACCTGAGGCGCGTAAGTTCTCGGAACGTCTTGAACGGTTACTCCGCAACTTAGTGCAACCACTATTCTGTTCAAGACTTCTTCCAATGTGATTCGGGTGATGAATCACAGTCTGAATATCTCTTCGGAATTCTCTCCAAGGATGAGGTGGAGGTGCTGTTCACTCAGTCCGGAG
>JAGTQV010000064.1 GCA_018397035.1 Candidatus Bathyarchaeota archaeon
TTCTTCTCTATCCTCGATTTCAGGTCAGCATCGATGAGGCATATCTGGATGTCACAGCCAGGTCAGGGGGCGATTGGGAGAACGCCCAGAAGATCGCTGAGGAGATAAAGAGAAGGCTCAGGCAGGAGGAGGGTCTCACATGCTCTGTCGGTATCGGTCCGAACAAGTTCATAGCCAAGATGGCTTCAGGTTTCAAGAAGCCTGATGGACTGACCGTCGTCAGAGACGCTGAGGTGAGTGAATTCCTAAGCGGCATCCCTGTCTCAGAGCTTCATGGTGTAGGGGAGAAGACGGCGAGAGCGCTTAACGATCTAGAGATAAGGACTGTGAAAGAATTAGCTGACTTCGATAAGTTCAAGTTGGAGAAGATGTTTGGAAAGAACAGGGCGAGGCTGCTTCAGGAGAAGGCAAAAGGAATAGATGAATCCCCTGTCAAGCAGTCTGAGGTAAAGCAGATATCGCGGATAGGAACGTTGAAGGAAGATACAGCCGATCTTGCGGCTATCACCGGGAAACTTATGGAGCTCACAGCAGACCTGAAATCGAGGATAGAGAAGAAGAGAGTTATGTTTCGCACGGTCTCGATAATAGCCATCGAGACAGATCTCAAGACACAGACAAAGAGTGAGACAATTCCTGAGACGGACGATCTAGGAGTGCTCTCAGACACTGCGAGATCACTGCTTGAGAGATATCTCGAGGAGAATCTTGGAAGAAAACTCAGAAGAGTTGGTGTAAGAGTCTCAGGTCTAATTGCCAA
Organism: Candidatus Bathyarchaeota archaeon; assembly: GCA_018397035.1. Taxonomy (GTDB): domain Archaea; phylum Thermoproteota; class Bathyarchaeia; order 40CM-2-53-6; family RBG-13-38-9; genus JAGTQV01. The sequence goes on from JAGTQV010000064.1 coordinate 761, forward strand.
GGATGAGAAGAAAGAGGAGGGTCTTGACATATACCTGAGCTAGACCAGTGTGGATAGTGTATTGCGATACTCACAGGTGAGTCGGTTGATAGATTCGTACAGCTTCGGAGTGATAGTGATAGACGGCAAGAGATACACAGCCGATGTCATCATACTTCCGAACAAAGTTCGTGAGGGATGGTGGAGAAAGGAGGGGGGCCGTCTACACCTCGAAGACCTACAAGAAGTACTGGGCTTCAAGGACTCAATAGATTCACTTGTTATCGGGACTGGCCACTCAGGCATCATGCAGGTTCCGAATGAAGTGGCTAGAGAGCTGACCGCCAGGAATATTGAGGTGACGGTGGAGCCTACGAAGCAGGCATGCAAGACCTTTAATGAGCTGGTCAAATCCGGCCGAAGAGTTGCGGCAGCCCTCCATCTGACATGCTGAGGCACTGCCTCAATTGACCACAAGCTTCGGTTAAGCCCCTTTTCTAGTAAGTTATTTTAGGGTAGCACGACAGATTCTGGCGTATGAATGATCGAACGACGCTTGAACGTGCCGAGAAGGACAACGTGAAGTTCGTGAGTCTACAGTTCACTGATCTACTCGGTGTCATCAAGGAAGTAATCATACCTGTAAGGCAGCTGAGAGATGCGCTGACTGACGGGGTCTGGTTCGACGGCTCCTCTATCGAGGGATTTGCGAGAATACAGGAGAGCGACCTCTACCTTAAGCCTGACGGCTCGACCTACTCGCTAGTTCCATGGTTGACAGGTAATGGGAAGACCGCGAGGATAATGTGTGATATATGCAGGCCGGACGGGACGTCCTTCGAAGGAGATCCGAGATTCATCCTCAAGAGGGTAAATCAGGAAGCGGCCGAGATGGGGTTCCGGTACGATGTCGGCCCTGAACCAGAGTTCTATCTGTTCAGGAGGGACGGCTTAGGCGAGAGGTTCCTGCTGGACCGCAGCGGCTACTTCGATCTCTCCTCCCATGAAGGGTACAGGCTACTTGAAGAGATCACTACGGCGCTTGAGAGCTTCGGAATCAGCGCAGAGGCGTCCCACCATGAAGTCGGCCAGGGACAGTATGAGATCGATTTCACCTACGGGCCCGCTCTGAATATAGCTGATAAGTTACTCGCGTTGAAGTACAGTGTGAAGAAGATCGCACAGGCTCATAATCTACAGGCGACCTTCATGCCGAAGCCAGTAATGGCAGCTGCAGGTTCCGGAATGCACATTCACCAGAGCCTGTTCGATACCAGAGCCAAGAGGAACGCCTTCTACGACGGGAACGATAGATACAGGCTGTCAGAGGTAGCCTACAGCTTCATCGCGGGTCAGATGAAATACATCAAGGAGATATGTGCGATACTATGCCCAACCGTGAACTCCTACAAGAGGCTTGTCTCAGGATTTGAGGCTCCAGTCTATGTTACTTGGGCAAGCATGAACAGGTCTGCCCTCATAAGAGTTCCTCAATGGTTCAGGCAGAGGCCGTCCTCAGCAAGGGTTGAGCTGCGGTGTCCAGACCCAACCTGCAACCCCTACTTAGCTTTCGCCGTAATGCTCAAGGCAGGCCTTGAAGGTATCAGAAGCAACTTGACCCCCCCTGAGCCGGTGGAGGAGAACGTCTACCAATTCGACGATGCAAGACTGGTTGAGAAGAACATCGAGATCTTGCCAACATCACTACAGGAAGCGTTGGATCACCTGAGAAGATCTGAGGTTGTGCGTGGAGTTCTAGGAGACCACCTATTTGAGAGATACGTGGCTGTCAAGACGAAGGAATGGAATGAGTTTAAGGCGTACGTGACATCATGGGAACTCGACAGGTACGTCGACATGTACTAGCCTGGCGCATCGCCTCTTCAACCGTGGCGAATCCAAATCTTGGCGAGACGTTCTAGGAGTGCTGCAGAAGGTTGACTCCAGACCGGTCAGGCAACATGGAAGTCATATTTCTTAAGCGACGAAGCAGACCTCGTTCCTGTTATACACCATGATGAGATCGAACAGGCATATTACTAGATGGACCAAGCAAAGCTCACCAGAGGTTTCTCAAGCTTATCGAATACTAGACAAGAGATATGTCAGGTCAAGTCATCCACTGTTCTGCAAGAAGATACCATTAGAATCCTGGTGATTCCACTCTAACAGAATTGCTTGGTCCACGTATAAAAGTACAGTATTTTCTCCGGCAGCCCATGTTTTCCCGGTAGATCGGACGGGTCCGCTCCGTCGGATGCAAGAAGAAGCCGTTCTCAAGGATATATTCGGCGGCCAGTCAGTTCCCTGTACTAGGTTCTACCCCGATGGAAGAATCCTAGAGCCAGCTCAAGTCTGCATAGAGAAGGAAGCTGTATTCTCATAGATACGTCTTCTATGCCCGACGTCGAGCAGGATGACATTCTCTCTATTGCAGCGAGATAGAGAATCATGTAGTCTCCGACTTAGAGAGTACACGCCTCTCCATATGCCTCGAAACATTTTTCCGCGTGTGGGTTCTCTGCTTAAGTCCGCAGATCCCTGAGGATTATGCTTTGAATCTATCTGAAGCTTCTGAACCTACGTTCGAAGCGTGGCGCTAACTCAGGCCTGAACTCCGCTCTCAAGATTCAACTCCTTTATGAATTCGTTCAAGGGGCCCTTTTTTCTCCTAACCTCTTTTTGGGGCAACCAAGTCGTGGACAAGTTCCTTATCTTCAGTAACTTTGATGTCTCGATAATCCCATCCATGAGCTTAGCTGCCTTGGCAAGAGAAGTGGTGGGCAGAGAGGGATGGTTGTTGCGGTGGAAGTGAATGAGGCGACCAACAAGTTCGGCAGAGGAAATCTGGATGGACTAGCTTGCAAAGACATAATAACAATACTTGGAGATGGTTCCTTAGGATACAAGGAAGAATCACTCCACGACGAGATAAGCTTAACAGCGGTCTGCAGAGGATTTCCCCCTGAACCATTCAATCAACTCAAGAATAGTGGAAAGATGATAGGACCTATAGGGTCCTCAGCAATTCAAGAACTTGCCCTGCTTCAAAGACTCTCATCCTACCAGCATAGAAAAAATACTTAGGGAGTGTACTCTTTGTTTCTTTGAGGGGAAGTATTCCCCAGCCTACTGAAGAAGCTTCATGATGCTGTATGAAACCACTCTATTTAAGCTCATATGAGCATGGAGAGCTGAAGGAGAAAGTAGAGAGATTACATTGCATACTTGAGAGTTGTGAGCTTTGTCCTAGAAAATGCGGGGTAAATCGGCTGAAGGGAGAGAAAGGTTACTGCAGGTCTGGGAAAGACTTGATCGTCTCAAGTTTCAACCCACATTTTGGTGAGGAGGAACCCTTGGTTGGTACAGGTGGTTCCGGAACAATATTCTTGACAAACTGCAATTTACTCTGCGTCTACTGCCAGAACTACGAGATAAGCCATCTCGGATACGGTAGGCCTGCGAGTGAGGAGAAGATGGCTGACTACATGATTCATCTGCAGAGGAAAGGTTGCCACAACATAAACTTCGTCACACCAACACATTTCACACCTCAACTCACAAGGTCAATAGAGATAGCTATTCCAAAAGGACTACACTTGCCAATAGTCTGGAACTGTGGGGGCTACGAGAATGTGGAGACAATAAGGCTGCTCGAAGGCATAGTCGACATCTACATGCCAGATATCAAGTATGGCTCTGCAGAATCTGCTAGAAAGTATTCCAACGCTCCAGACTACTTCGAGTGCTGCAGGGAAGCTGTCAAGGAGATGCACAGACAAGTTGGCGACTTGGTGGTTGAAGACGGAATTGCCATGAGAGGTCTGTTGATTAGACACCTAGTGTTGCCCAACGACGTAGCGGGAAGCAGAGAAGTCCTGAAATTTATTGCAGAAGAAATCTCGAAGAATACTTACGTCAACATAATGGACCAGTATAGACCAATATATAGAGCATACGACTATAAGGAATTGGCTAGACCCCCAACCTTCAGAGAATACAAAGCCGTAGTGGATATGGCTAAGGAACTTGGCTTGCAGAGAGGCGAAACCTTCAGGCACACCTTTGCATTCGAGCTTTGAGGGTTATCAATCCAACACTAGGATGTCTTTTTGGTTGTTAAGCTGCTGGCATTCCTGTAGCCTTATCTCTCACACAAACTCATTCTAATGCACTTGCCGGAAGATATCGGTATAGTTACGCTTTGCCGTAGCTTTATGGAATCTCACACCAATCTCCCTTGCCTCACACACATCGATTGAAAGGATTGTGGGGGGTCATTGTTCTGCATCCTCCAATCCCGAAACCTGTCTCCTTTGTAGGGACAAATGGATCAACTTACGCCTCATAGGCTTCAGGTCTCTCATCAGAATACCGCGGCAGCCTCAGGTGTCGTCCCATGATAAAGGGCCATAATTTCCTCGTCTTGCTCAACCATTATGATCGCTTCTACTTTGCCATCTACTACAAATATTCTCTGACCTGGCAATATAGGGACAAACTGCCATCCTTGAGGTTTCTTGATGTTTGCTAAACTGCTTGCCTCGATCTTCTTGCCCAACACTTTTCTTTTGTTCTAGGATGTATTCAGTGTTGGATTGTTATTGTGGTGGACCGGGCGGGATTTGAACCCGCGACCTTCCGGTTTCTCGGTCTAGCATGCGAACCGGACGTTCCTTGGCCGAGATGTATACCAGACTGAACTACCGGCCCAAAAGGATTCACCTAATCCCCACATTCCACAAGGATACGGTCCTGAAAGAGATAAAGTCGCTGGTGATTGTGATTCAGCCGCTTCTGGGTGAGGGCAGGCCCCCAGTCTGAGAGGCTACGGGTACATACTGCTTTTCAATATCGAGCCACAATAGATACTCTTCCTGTTGTTGATGTAGAATGGGTAGGCCATATGTGATTGTAGGCGGTTTCATGAGTGTTGACGGCAAGACCGCGCCTGCCAGTAGGCAGGGAAGACTCTTCATTCCCCTTATGAATGAGAAGTTGCTCAAGCGTCTCCACAAACTTCGAGCAGAGGTTGACGGTGTGCTGGTTGGCGTTAGCACAATCCTTGCTGATAATCCAAAACTGACTGTTAGAGCGGTTCAGGGGAAGAATCCTTTGAGGATAGTTCTTGATAGCATGGCTGCCATCCCGCTGGAGTCAGAGGTGCTCAAGGTCGATGATGCGCCGACCATCATCGCGGTCTGTAGGAATGCACCGAAGGAACGGACCGATATGCTGGTCGAGAAGGGCGCGGAGATCATGCGTTTCGACTGTGAAAGATACATCCCTCTTGGAGAGTTGCTTGAGAGACTCCACTGCAGAGGTGTCAGGAAGCTTCTGGTCGAGGGAGGTTCAGAAGTCAGATGGAGTTTCGTGAGGAGCAGGTTGGTTGATGAGCTCTTCGTCTGGATCACTCCATCGGTATGGGGTGGTCGTGATGCGCCTTCACTCGTTGGTGGGGAAGGCTGCCTTGAGAGCTCCTGTTCACTCAAGCTTCAAATAGGGAGGGTCGAGGTTGAGGATAGCACCGTCATCCTAGAATACAAGGTTGCGAGGGATTCAGGTGCCGGAGTCACGCTTGCACCTTGCTAATCAATGGTGTTGGCGAAGCTTTGCCAGTCTGGCTGCATCTCCATGGCTGTAATTGACGAGTTCCTCAACCTTCCTTATCGCTCTACCCTCTTCGATGGCGTTTGAGGCAAGTTCGTACCCCTCCCGAAAGGAACGGGCCTCGTCTGCCAAGTAGAGTATCGCAGCAGCGTTTATCGCTATGAGATCTCTTCGGCTGCTCTTATCCTTTCCTGATAGAACGTCTACGGCAACCTGAGCGTTCTGCATATGAGTCTCCTTGGCCAGGATCTCGTTAGGGTCCCCTACTGAGATACCGAAGTCTTCACATTCAACATTGTAGGTCTCGATCTTCCCGTTGGAGAAGAGTTCGGAGACAGAGGTCTTTCCTAAATTTGAGAACTCATCTATCCTTACGCTCTCGTCACTGCCGTAGCCTAGGGGGACGAGCGCCCTCTCATAACCGACTCTTGAGAAGACCTCGGCCACAAGCTGGGTTTGTGGTGTAGAGACGCCTCTGACCTGGCGTCTGGTCGAGAAAGGGTTCAGGGAGGTTGCTATCATCAGTCTTAAGGATCCCATCAATGGGAAGAGTACAGGTGCACAAGGCTTGTTCCTCAAGTCCACGAGAGGCCTCATCCAAGGGTAGGTTTCAGCCGAAGCCCATACCGCTGTCCCGATCTTCTCAACGCACTCCTTGACAACTCGTGGTTCCGCCTCGACATTTATCCCCATGTTTGATGCCAGGTCTGTTGCACCAGTCTTTGAGCTGAAGGCTGCGGCGCCTGACTTGACAGCGACAGCGCCGGCTGATGCTGCCAAAAGAACTGCGGGCGTTGTTACATTGATAGTCTTGAGGGTGTCGCCTCCGGTTCCGCCAGCTGTTATGATAGGCTTCTTGACTGAGAAGCTGAATCTTACCCGCTTAGTCTTCTCCATAGCTGAGTGCATGCCAGCTAGCTCCTCGACTGTTGGAGTCTTTGAGCTTAGGCCTCCGAAGAAGCCGGCCATCACCAGGGTCACTTCTGGATCTCTCCACGCAAGGAGTCTCAGGATCCTGTGGGCAGCTTCCTCAGCCTCTTTGAAGGTCAGGTCTCTCTTTTCGGTTAGCTTCTCAAGTATGGGGGGCCACCAGGAATACTTGGCTGGGTAATGAAGCTTCTCTGAGGATATGGCCGGTTGTGGACGTCCCGTCTCTGACAACCTCTTCTGCTGCTTTCCATCTGCTACTCGGACTATTATTCATTACTCGGCATCCTGTAACTACTCGCTCTTTGGTAGAACAGCTTTTCCTAGATCGAACTACATACCCGATTCAAGAGTGGACATCCACAAAACCTTAAGTTCAGTCCGCACCGTAATACTTGACGTGAACTCTTTGCCCATCGTCTCCATAGTCCGGAGCGAAGAACCCCTAAAAGCAGTATCCAAAGCAATAGACCTGATTGGAGGCCCAGAAAGGTTCTTCAACGAAAAGGATTTCGTCTTCATAAAGCCTAACGTCTGCGGCGGCGTTCCAGGTAAACGCGGAACATTCACCAGCCTCGATTTGATATCTGCGATAGCGTCAATGCTGAAGTCAAGAGTGAAACGAGTAGCCGTTGGTGAAGCTGACTCCTCCATGTACCTTGCGGAGAGGATGTTGAAGGAGAACGGGATAATCGATTGTGCCAGCAGACTGGGGGTCGATGTCGTAGACCTGAGTAAAGGAGACGTGATAGAGGTAACGGTGCCGGACGGCTATGTCCTAGACTCAATAAGAGTCAGTCGCACATTGGGAGAAGCCACCAAGATCGTCTCGGCACCGGTGGCCAAGACACACATCACAACAGACGTAACTCTCAATGTCAAGAACATGTTTGGAATACTGCCTGAGAGGAAGAAGGGTAGGCTCCATTCAAAGATCGACAAGATCCTAGCCGATATTGCGAAGACCTTTCCTCCCACACTCTCTGTCGTGGATGGGACGACGGCCCTTGAGGGCATGGGACCATTCCATGGAGACCCTGTGAATCTTGGCCTCGTTGTTGCAGGCGACAACGCTGTGGCAACCGACGCCGTTGTATCCAGCATAATGGGTTATGACCCAAAGAAGATAAGACACCTGAGGCTAGCATCAGCGAAAGGCGTGGGGCCGATTAACCTAGATGAGATAGAGGTCGTGGGGGAACGGATAGAGGATGTTAGAAGGAAGTTCAAGAAGGCCCCTAAGGAGCGCTTCTCGAGGCCGCTATCCAGAATCCCGGGGCTTGGCCATCTGCTCTGTCACCTAACCTACGAGTCCGCTGTCAGAGCTTGGGAGAGGAAGGCTGGAGCTCAGTAGCTGAGTCAGCGGGCACCGAACCGAGCTAATACATAACCGGGTCCGTCTGCTCCTCCCCCGCAAACTGTAAAGGCTGATTTGTGCAGGTTCAGATTATGGCCTCTGCCTGGATCATGGAAGGCATGACATGGAAGGGGGTTAAGCGCAGTCTCAGGCAGATAAAGACGGTCCTGATACCTTTCGGCTCTACTGAGGAGCATGGATATCATCTGCCATTATCCGCAGACTGTAAGATATTGTACGAGATAGCTAAGCTTGTGAGCGAGAAGACCTCAGCGTTGGTTGCGCCACCTGTATGTTACGGGGTTTGCAGGCTGGGCTCAACTTCCCTTGGAACCATAACGATCAGTCTCGAAACCATGAAGTTCCTAGCTACAGATATTGTGGATAGCTTACACTCTCAAGGGATGAGAAACGCGGCC
>JAGTQV010000066.1:0-5511 GCA_018397035.1 Candidatus Bathyarchaeota archaeon
GTAAGCGATTCGGGGACAGAGAGGTCTTGAGAGGTCTTACGCTGCATGTGGACAGGAATGAGATCATGGCGGTTGTAGGTCCAAGTGGGTGTGGGAAGACGACGATGCTCAACATAATAGCCGGCCTCTACCCACCAGACGATGGTGAGGTCTTCATCGATAGAGTACTTGTCGACGGTCGAGTGGGAAGGCGCAGAGTCCACGTGATGCCGGCGAGGCGGAAGGTTGGATACGTCTTTCAGAGCTACGCCCTCTTCCCCCATATGAGGGTGGAGAGGAATGTCTCTTATGGCTTGAAGGAGATGCGCCTGTCCAAGCATGAGATCAGGAGGCAGACCAGGTCGCTCCTCGAGTTTGTTGGGCTCCAGGACCGCTCTGATTCGCTTCCTCGCATGCTCAGTGGCGGAGAGCAGCAACGTGTCGCCCTCATGAGGTCTGCAGCCACAAATCCGGAAGTACTCCTTCTCGATGAGCCTCTTGCAGCGCTTGATCCGCGGATCAGGGATTCCTTGAGGACTGACCTTAAGAATCGCCTGAAAACCCTTGGGGTGACGTGTATATATGTGACCCATGACTTGGCTGAGGCTTACGTGATCTCTGACAGAATGGCAGTCATGGGGAACGGGCGGATCGAGCAGATCGGTCGCAGCGACGACGTACTGGATGAACCGAATTCAAGATTTGTAGCTGAATTCCTCGGGTTGAATGTCTATGAAGGAAGAATAAGTCGTGACGCGGCTGATCTCGTCAGGGTCAGGATTGGTGCGATAGAGATCTTGGCAGACTCTGTTGAGGGCGTTGATGGAGATGGAGTCCTCGTAACCCTGAAGCCTGAGGACGTTGTTCTTTCATGCGGGCCAGCCGTCGGGAATGAGGGTTGGCGTGGACGCGCCTGCAACAGCCTTCCAGGCACGGTTGCTGAGATAGTTCGGATGAAGTCCAGCGCCAAGGTTGTGGTCGATGTTGGTTTCCCGGTCAAGTCCGAGTTGAATCTGAGTCGCCTTAAGGACTTGGACTTGACTGAAGGGAAGAGGGTCTATGTCCACTTCAAAGCAGAATCCCTGAATATCTCCAGGTTGCTTTGACGCTGGCTTTTCCAGTCTGGAGATCCTCGTGCAGACTTTGACTTGAGGTGTGGCATACGGCCCTGCAGGAGCCTAGCCTGCTCCGAAATCAGAGTATTCGAGTCTGCGGCCGTGGATATGGAGGCTACACCTAGTGTGTAATCGTACAGCAGCATTCATCGTGGGTCGAGCTGCAGGCTCCGGGATCTCCTCTGAATAGTCTTTCCAACGAGTTCCTCGACAGCCTCATACTCCTCAAGAATGGTGGAGGCGAGCCTTGTCTCTCCTTGCCAGGAGAGACTAGGCTGTGACCGGCAAGATCCGAGTTGAGAGGGTTGCGAAGGAATACGGACCTATCAAGGCTCTAGATTCAGTCACCCTGGACGCGGAGCCAGGCCGTATGGTCGCGCTGCTGGGGATGAATGGTTCAGGCAAGACAACTCTACTCAGGATCCTGGCTGGCCTGGAGGAGCCGAGCAGAGGCGAGATCCTGTATGAATCAAATAGGATAACCCCCCAGCAGCTAAGAAAGGTCTCTACACTCGTCTTCCAGAAGACTGTAATGTTCAACACAAACGTATTCAGCAATGTGAGCTTCGGACTCAGGATCTGGGGCTTCGCAAATGGTGAGGTCAAAAGGAGAGTCTATGAGGCACTCGGTACTGTTAGGCTGGCAGGCTTTGAGAAGAGGAGGGCGAGGCAACTCTCAGGCGGCGAGCAGCAACGTGTCTCCCTGGCAAGAGCATTCGCTCTGGATCCTGAGGTATTACTCTTGGATGAGTCTACGGCGAACTTGGATCCAGCCAACGCTATGATTGTGGAGGACGTCATCAGAGGAGCAAGAGAGAGAGGCGGATGTATAATCATCCTTGCAACCCACAACCTGCATCAAGCGAGAAGGTTATCCGATAAGATAGTCCACATACACTATGGCAGAGTGCTTGCAAGCGCGAGTCCTCAGGACTTCTTCACAAATCCGAGTAATGAGACGACTAGAAAATTCATAAGCGGAGAACTACAGTTCTAAACCTCTATCCTGTGTGTGGACTGCTGGGTAATCTGGGATGGCAGCGGATAAACCTCTGGACCTTGTGGGCAACACCCCACTAGTCGAGCTGAGGAATATGCAAAGGAGAGGCGAAGCCACCATACTCGCGAAACTCGAGATGTTCAACCTATCAGGCTCGATCAAGGACAGGATCGTGAAGTACATAGTGGAGAGAGCGGAGAGGACTGGAGCTCTGAAGAAGGATCAGGTGATAGTCGAGGCTACCTCAGGCAACACAGGGATCGCCTTATCGACGATCTGCATCGCTAAAGGTTACAGAGTGAAGGTCGTGATGCCTGAGTCGGCAACAGAAGAGAGGAGGAGGATCATCAAGTCCTCAGGTGCTGAGCTGATCCCTGTCGAGGATGAGTATAAGGCGATAAGGCTGGCTGAGAAGTTGGCTGAGGATGAAGGCGGATTCCTGCTGAATCAGTTCGGCAGCCCCCTGAACGTGGAGGCCCATTACATGACCACCGCGGAGGAGATCCTGAATCAGAGCGGAGGCGAGATCGACGCTTTCGTATGCGGCATAGGGACTGGGGGGACGATCACAGGGACAGGCCGAAGACTGAAAGAATACAGCCGGGAGATAGAGGTTGTCGGCTGCGAACCTGAAGTGCAGACGAGGATAGGGGGGCTGCTTAACTTCACCGACTCAAACTACAAGCCTCCCATACTTGACCTGAGCATCATCGATGAGGTTGTCAGGGTGAGGGATGACGATGCTTTCCAGATGGTTAGGGAGATCGCGAGAAGAGAAGGCCTCCTCGTAGGTCCCAGCTCCGGAGCCGTGATGCATGTCGCGATGCGTAAAGCCGAGGAGCTTGGTGAGGGGAAGAGGATCGTGGTGATCTTCGCTGATGGTGGAGCCCGATACCTGAGTTCAGGCATCTTCAGTCAGTAGGCCTGCATACCAGGCTGGCCCCTCTCCGTGGCGTCGACACTCCAAGCCTCATCCCACGGAGGCTCAGCCATCAACCCCTCAGAATGGTTTCAAGCCTTTCGATAAAGAACCTGTTCTCCTCTTCCCTTCCGACCGTGACACGTATGTAGTCATTAAGCTTCCATGCATCCATCTGACGAACGATTATGCCTTCTCTCAGCAGTCTCTGGTAGACCTCTCCAGCCCTAGGGCCTATCCTCACCAAGACGAAGTTGGTGGCGCTGGGAACATAGGCAAGTCCGAGTCTACTGAACTCCTCATACAGATACTTCTTCCCCTTATCTGTCTCACGCCTCACAAAGTCTGCGTACTCCTCATCATCGAGAGCTGCCAGAGCAGCCGCCTGCCCTAGGAGGTTCACGTTGAACGGTTCACGTATCCTGTTGATCACGTCTGCGACCTCCCTGTCTGCTACGGCGTAGCCGATCCTGAGGCCTGCAAGCCCATAGATCTTCGCGAACGTTCTCGAGGTGATGATGTTGCCTCGACCCAAGTACTCGATCGTATTCGGATACTCTCCCCCCAGAGCAAATTCATAGTAAGCCTCATCGAAGAACAGGAGTACATCATTCGGGACTTCCTCGATGAATGATTCAACCTCCCCTCTTGTGACGTAGGTTCCTGTCGGATTGTTAGGGTTAGAGACCAGGATGAGGCGTGTATCCTCAGAGATCCTTGAAGCCATAGTCTCCAGGTCGTACCGCATATCCTTCAGCGGGACAGTTTCCACCTTCAACCCTGCAGCCTTCGCAGCTATCCTGTAGAGCAGATATGTCGGTTCAGCCAGGATGACCCCCTCCCCCCTCTCCAGGAAAGCTCTCATAGCTAGAATTATCAGCTCATCAGAACCATTCCCGAATATCAGGTTCTCACCCTTGACATTCAGCCTCTCAGACAGCTTCTCTCTGAGGCTGAAGCATCCGTCGTCAGGGTACCTGTGGACATTGTATATGGCTGACTTGAGGGCTTCGAGGGCTTTAGGTGACGGGCCGAATGCATTCTCGTTCGACGCGAGTTTCACTACTTTACGGAGGCCCATCTCACGCTGAAGTTCCTCGATAGGTTTTCCTGGAACATAGACCTCGAGATCCCGCAGCTCCTTCCTGATCTTGACCAAACGTTATGAACCCCCCACAGTGTCGAGACCACTATGATTGATTGTAATACTAAAAAAGGTCGCCTTCAATGAGTCTGTAGGTTCCTCGAATCCAACATTACGCCTCCTAGATCATGCTTCGCCTGCCGCACACCCACATTTGATAAAGAGGTGAGGCATGTAAGATACAGGACTCAGATTTGACAGAAGTAACCATTAGAGGAGTCGAGGAGGAGGATTTCCTCGAGATCATGAAGGTCGCGGCCGAATGCGCGCCTGTACCTCTCGAGAGGGATTCGATCTATCACTGCTTCACAAGATACTTCGCCGACACATGCTTCGTGGCTGAGAGCAGAAGTCTAGTGGTCGGGTTCATCCTCGGCTGGATCTCACAGGTTGAGAGCACCATAGCATATGTGCATAACGTGTGTGTTATGCCTGACATGAGGAAGAAAGGGATAGCGACCAGACTCTACGATAGGTTCATCGAGACTGTAAAGGTGAAAGGCTGCAAGGAGGTCTTCCTGATAGTCAATCCCAGGAATGAGGCCTCCCTACGTTTCCATCAGGCCCTAGGATTCAGAATATCTGAAGAAGGAGAAGGGATAGAGGTGAACGGCGTGAGGGCTGTCAAGGACTATAATGGCCCAGCTCAACATATGGTCGTTATGTATAAGACCATATAGACTGGGTGAAGATGTCACGGAGCCGCCTGGAGAAGGGCCTGCGGTAGCATGATAGCAGCGTCCTCCTGCCAGACCCTTCATGCCCGGCGCATCATCACCACCAGAGACTGAGGAAGACATGCAGGGCTCAAGGGTAAGAATGAAAGAGGACACTTCTGAGCATCTCTTTGCCTGAGGACTGGTTTGTCAATCCTCAGGTCCTCGGAGAGTTCTATGAAAGATTCAGAGACAGGCCGCCTGAGGAGATTAGAAGATTCTCCTTCGAACAGGGTCTAAGACTAGGTGGTTGGCTAGCTAAGGAGATCGATATCAAGACTGACGGCGTCGAGGATATCGCGGCCCTCCTACGTCTGTACTGAAGCATGAGCCTACGGCAAGGATAGTTCAGGTGGAGAAGGACAAAGTTCTGCTGCGTAATTCAGGGTTCTGTTCTCTGATGGTCGCTTCTGCCTCCCTCAATCTTCCCTGGCACTGGTTCTGCGAGGTCTTGGGATGGCCCTTCTTCCACGGCCTCGCGTCCGCTGTGAATCCGAGGATCGACTTGCGGATGACCAGCAGACGGTCTAAGGGGGACCCGTACTGCGATCACCTATTCGTGAAAGGTGAGGGGAGACTGATCCTTCCGTGAGGCCGTTCCTTTGAGGTTCATGGAGCCTCCTTGCAGCCTTTCACCT
>JAGTQV010000066.1:5534-8936 GCA_018397035.1 Candidatus Bathyarchaeota archaeon
AGACGGTAGGGATGAAGTTATGCCCAGCGACATGTACACATTCACCACAATAGTTCTTGAGGCAGCTTTCGATCTCGCATGGCCCCGAACGCTTATCTCTGCGAAGCTTCAGGACTGCTTCAACAGCATCTTCCCACGTCTCCCAGCAGGTGTGTGGCTTCTTGGATTTGAGTCGCAACCGCCCCAGACATGCTTCCTATAGATGCTGCACCAACTGTCAACAGTTCCCTCATTCACATGGTGCTTAAAGCTATCCATTCCTGTCCATCACCACGCAATTCCATCACTCTCAGCCGAAGTTTCACGTGTAACGTCCTCAAAACTGGCTATCCTTTGCCTTGGAGCCGAATATAGGTCACTGGCTACTCCAGCAGTGTTGTCTACCTAATCCTAGCTTAGCGTGAACTCAGGTTGAACCCGGATTGTCTCCTTATGAGATTGAATACGTCACGTCCCTCACCAGGCAGGGCAGGGAAGCCGTCGGTTGCTTAATGCTTAGCAGAGACAACATCAAAGAGTTCTCCGCAGCCTTCGGAGACAGCCCCTCATCGTAATACCGGATGGTAACTCTCGATTCTCCTCGAAAACTCTCTCCCAAAGTTGAACCTCGTAGACCCGCAAGCTTCGCTTCAGCATCATCTGGCGATGCTGCTTTCGGATCCTGAGGAACAGTTCCAGCTAGAACTTCCAGCATGATGAGGGGGGCCGTCCCCAACAGGGATGGTTCAAGTCTTAGTTGAGGTCTAGGCATTGATCCCCAGTAAGGGGAGCACTCTCAGAAGAGGTGGACGCCAAGACTGAGCCGGCACTATATGGACTTCTCAGTCTCCTTCGAGGACTGGACTCTCGGGTGCTGCACAAACCTGCGGTACCAACTGTTAACCTGTGTTCTCCCTTCCTCATAGTTGATTATCATCTGTAGAGTTAGGAAGAAGGCGGTTATGCCATGTTAGTCGTCAACTGGTTCTACCTCAAACTTCTCTGAGCTTGGAATATGGACTTCTCAGTCTCCTTCGAGGACTGGACTCTCGGGTGCTGCACAAACCTGCGGTACCAACTGTTAACCTGTGTTCTCCCTTCCTCATAGTTGATTATCATCTGTAGAGTTAGGAAGAAGGCGGTTATGCCATGTTAGTCGTCAACTGGTTCTACCTCAAACTTCTCTCGCTGCTTCTTGCATGTTGGAACAGGATCCAATTCGATGGTTCTTGGTTCCTCGATTCTTCACTTTGGCAGCCGCTCACTTTGGAGCTCCAGTTCGGCAAGCTCGATGAGGAGCTTGTATCTCTGGGCTTCTCGTGTAGACATGTCTTGAATCCGGATAGTCATCGTGGGAGCTGGCACTCGAGTTTGTTCCAACGTCAATATCATGTTGATATCTTTATTCATAAAGGAATTCTGACTCAGGCGTATACTTGACCGCTGGACTTAAATAACGCCGTTATATATAGAATTCCCAAGTATCTCACGTACCACAGCGACGGAGGCAGAAACATTGAGGGATTACGTTTGCATCCCAAACACGACGACGCCATATTCCAAGCTCAGAGACCAGAAGCTGCCAGACCTCTAATGAAGCCAGCCCCGCAGGCTATTCTGGAATCCCCAACGTTATGGAAAGTAAGCTAGTGAAGACCATCACGGTTGAGTCCGGCCACCCTTCAGACACTGAAGACTCAGACGGTTCCTCGCTCCTACATTCATCAAAGCCTGTCAAGCCTCACACAGACCTCAAGAAAATGGATGAAAAACCTCAGCTCGCACCTCCTCTCAGTCCAGACTTCGATACGGCCTTCAGACCAATACCGCTCCAGCTTCTGTTTGAGACGATTCTCCAAACACGGAGCTGCATGAAACGAAACAGAGAGTATGATCGAATATGACGCTTGACTTCAGGAGATTTCTTCAAGAAAGGATCGGTAAGACCCCGCTCGAGCAACTCAACAGTCTCAAATCTGACCGCGCTAAGTTATGTGCAAAACTCGAATGGCGTAATCCTTGGGGGTCGGTTAAGGACAGGATCGCATACAGCATGATCACGAAAGCTGAGGAAAGACTGGAACTTCTTCCAGATGAGAATATCATAGTTGAACCAACTTCAGGGAATACTGGCATAGCGCTTGCCGGTATCGGTAGAGCCCTAGGCTATAAGGTGAAGATAATCATCCCTGAGAGAGCAAGCGAGGCATCCAAAGAGATCATAACCGAGCTTGGAGGCGAAGTTCTTGAGACCGCAGACCAACTCTGCCCCAGAGTCGGACCGGGCACAGACCAATGCATCAGCCTGGCAAGGGCTCTGGTGGCAAGCAACTCACTCCGAGGGAGGAATGAGCGGAAGTACTTCATGCCTAACCAATATGAGAACTTCGACAACTTCCTAGCACATTACCAAACCACCGGGCCGGAAATATGGAGGCAGACAGGCGGGGAATTGACGCATTTCGTCTGCGGCATCGGCACCGGCGGAACCGTCACGGGAGTTGGACAGTATCTTAAGGAGAGAGAACCAGATGTCAGGATAGTTGCTGTTCAGCCTCAAAGATGTCACCACATACACGGACTGAGAAATCTTGAGGAATCAGCTACACCCCTTGTCCTGAAGGCCAGACAACACCTCGTAGACAGATGGATAACAGTATCCGATGAGGAAGCATTCAAGGCAGTAAGAGGACTGGCGTTTAATGAGCAACTGTATGTGGGTCCGTCGTCCGGCGCCGTACTCGCAGCATCTATGAGGATGATGAAAGAAGAGGATGGATACTACGTCTTGATCTTTGGGGATAGTGGAATGAAATACCACCACATGTACGTGAGTCTGGGCGTCTTTACAGAAGAGGAGATTGAGAGAGTCTCAAGACAGGCGAGACATCTTGACAGTACTGATGCAGGTGTCTTGGCAGCCCACAACCTAACAGATCAAATGAATCAGCGAAAACCCCTCGCAAGAACAGGTGGTAGAGGCAATCGGGACCGATGGTGATTCACATGATCAAAGATGATATCGAGAGATACGTAGACAGATACGCTCTTGGTTTTGATAAGGGCGAGGGATCAAACCAGTTCCTGAGAGTCAAAATACCGAACGGCATCGTAAGCACCAAGCAGCTGAGAGAGCTAGCCGAGATGGCGCATACATATGGAAGAGGGTATGCAGAGATCACAACGAGACAAGATCTTCAGCTTCACTGGATAGATGCAGAGAAGGCCCTAGAGGTTTTCCGAGACCTGGAGAGAATAGGATTCACAACAGATAAGTGCGGACAGGCATATCCAGGTGCAAGATATGGTGACATAAGGAACATAGTCGGCTGCCCAGCTGCAGGGATCGATAGAGATGAGTTCTTCGACGCATCACCTATACTTATGGAGGTGACTAAGTTCTTTGTTGGAAAAAGAATCTAC
>JAGTQV010000069.1 GCA_018397035.1 Candidatus Bathyarchaeota archaeon
TTTTCAGGCGGATAGACCTTTGAGAGGAAACTCCTGTATCTCTCATCAAAACAGACTATTGCGTCCCAGTCATGTTCATAGAATGTTGGATCCTGTGACAGTCGACTCTCATGGACAACATGGATAGCCTTGCCTTTCCTCTTGATAATGTGGAATATGCTCGACAGTTTCTCTCTTGGAAGCATGTTCAAGTCCTGGGCAACAAAGAACTTGTAATCCGTCTCCAGAATAGGTATGGGATTCAGATAGTTCGTCCTCTGGGCTGTGCCGAAGCATCTGGTTACGTAGCTCTCATCCTGACCTATGAGGGCGCGGCCATGGTGATCATCCTCGATGAAGGTGAAGACCCTCAGCTCGTGGCCTTGCCTGACCCACTCTCTTCCGATGAGCTCTGCATGTATCGCAACACCGGAAGTCTCATTCCAAGAACTCATCATGCCGATCTTCATCGACTAATTCCTCAGCCGTCAGTTCTCATCAATATTGGTTCACCATTCTGCTCTCACGCCGGTTTCCCCGGCAACAATAGTTCTGGGCACCGCCTTCCAGGGATCAGTCAAGCCCTACAGGACCTCATTCTACTGTATGCCGATCCTCCTCAGGAACAGCTCTTTCGCATTCTCCCTGAGGATCTTTCTTGCAAGGACCTTTGCCTCCTCAAGCTTAAGGTCACCGTCCTCAACCTTTCGTGTCAGTACACGGGCTATGTTGTCCCTGGCGATGACGGAGTGTCCGTAGCTGCCCTCCACAAATATATAGTCCCCGCCGAAGCCAAGAATCTTGTTGGAGGGCACTGTCTCAAGCCATTCTGTAAGGGCCTCCCTCGCGACATGTGGTGAGATTACGTGAAGCCAGGCTAGGTCCAAGTAGACGTTTGGAAAGGTCTTGGCTAACGCGGAACATTCCCCTATCCAGGGATACGCGCCATGGAAGACATCGAACTTAACCTCCCTGTACTCCATGAAGAGGTTTGTCAGGTTTAGCGGGTTAGTATTCGCTATGAGGTTCTCATTTCCCTCATGGAGTCCCGTATGAATCTGGACCGGTATGGAATACTCTCCTGCAAGCTGGATGACATTGTGAACCATGAAATCGTGCAGTGGCTTAGCCTCGTCTAGAGTTATGCCAGACGGCGCTGTGATCCTGACCCCTTCAGCATCCACTCTAACGAAGGTCTTCTGTGAGCATATGTTATTGAATATCTGCTCAGCCTCCGCGAACGTCGCCTTCTCGAATCTCAGTGGGCGCCTATATCCAAGCCAGAGTTTGACGGCAGCTATGATCCTTGAGAACTCACGAAACTCCGCATCAAGATTCCTGACGAGATCAGAGAGCGAATGAATTCTCGCACCTCTTCGCTGACCGATACTCTCAATGTCAATCCGGTCTTGAAGAAGCAGAAAGTCCTCAAACCTGTGAACGGGCACAAAGAACTCTCTGTCCACGTCAAGCAGCCTTTCAGCAGGAGGCGTCTTCCAGAACGCATAGCTCTTAGGTTTAAGAAGCGTATCCTGAAGGGATACCTCGATCCCCGCCTTCTCCTTGAGAACCCACCTGTAGAGCCCTTTCTTATTCACCTCCTTCATCCTCTCACTGATCTTCTTGTATGTCTGGTCATTGATCTCGTACCCATACAAGTCCCTAGCCGCAATGTCAAGCACTCTTGCATAGGAGGTATTCTTCATCTTCTCCCAGTATGGCGAGAAGATCTCCCAGCGTTTCTCTAGTGGTTGATGAGGGTCTAGAATGGTCTGGTAGTCACGGTGGCTGAGCCCTGAAGATATCAGATCAGAAGATGCATACTGAAGGAGGAAGGTTGCCAGAACATCCACTTCGCTTTTGACTCTGTTCTCTTCTCTCTGGAGGTGTTCATGCGTGTCGATCAGTCTTGTCTCATTCACCACTCTTCTTATCTGCTTCGCCTCTTCGCTTATGATAGACAAATATCTCGAGTCTCCAGCAAGGTGATACCGGTCGGTTAAGACTACAGCTACTATTTGAAGTCAACTGGAAGAGGCCCATCTGCTCTCACGTATGCAGCGTCGTCTCAGCCATTAATCCCCACGGCTTGTCTGACTCTGCCGGTGAGTCAGGGTTCGTTTGCATAGATCAGAACTTACTATTCAGCTTTGATTGGGATAGAATTTGGTATTGAAGTGGGCAGGATTCTGGAAACTGCATAAATAGTTCAGAAACCACAAAAAAGAATGGAGAAGAGAATATG
Organism: Candidatus Bathyarchaeota archaeon; assembly: GCA_018397035.1. Classification (GTDB taxonomy): domain Archaea; phylum Thermoproteota; class Bathyarchaeia; order 40CM-2-53-6; family RBG-13-38-9; genus JAGTQV01. The sequence goes on from JAGTQV010000069.1 coordinate 2,225, forward strand.
AGTGACAGAAGCGGTATCTGGATAATCCTTGCAGTAGTTCTAATCTTGATTCTGCTAGCCGGACCGCTAGTGTTCATGGGAGGATTGTTTATGGGCCCCGGCATGATGGGGCCAGGAATGATGGGTTGGCGGGGATACGGATACGGTTACGGATTCAGCTGGATCGGCGCACTTCTACGAATACTTCTGATCATCATCTTCCTGGCTCTGATAGCATTCGGAGTATACTACTTGGTGGGCGCGGGCAAACCGGCAGTCGGCGGCAGATCGCTGGAGATCCTGAAGGAACGATATGCCAAGGGTGAGATATCAAAGGAGGAGTATGAACAAATCAAGCAGGAACTCTCCAAGGAGGAGTAGCAAGATGAAGAGAAGAGCTTTTCTTGCAGTCTTTCTGATCGTAATAGGTATAGCGGGTTTTGTAGCAGTCTCAACAGTCCATTTGACCCCAACGTATACTGGGCCTGCGCTTTCACCCTACCCCGCGACACCAGCAGCTCCAGGGCCATACAGACCTCAGCAGCTGGCGCCGACGAGTATAGATGAGGCAGCTGAACTGGCTAGGGGGTATTTGGCCTCACTGGGGTATAGTGATCTCGACATTAAGGAGATAATGGAGTTCCAGTACAACTACTACTTCATAGCATACGAAAAGAGTACTGGAATAGGAGCCTTCGAGGGCGTGATCGAGAAGGAGATAAGCCTCAGTGGCATGGGGTGGATGATGGGCATAGTTCATCCGGAACAGGGGCCGAGCATGATGTGGAACACGAAGTACGGCCACATGGCTGGCTGGGGCCGAATGGGCGGAATGATGGATGGCAGATGGTGGGGCTACAGACCGAGACCATACAGTGATATCCCAACTGTTGAGATGCCAGTTACAGCAAGTGATGCCGAGCAGATAGCCCAAGCCTACCTGGACTCCTACCTGCCCGGCTCAACAATTGAGCACCCAGACACGTTCTACGGCTACTACACAGTCCATGTCCTGAGGGATGGCAAAGTATACGGGATGCTGAGCGTCAACGGCTACACAGGGCAGGTATGGTATCATACTTGGCATGGAGCATTCATACAGATGAAGGAACTAACCTGAATGAGGTTAAGGCGGAAATGAATAATGTCAATCTAGATCAGATGCAGAAGTTCATAGAAGCTGTCAGGAAGGACCCAGAGACAGCGTTGAAGGAGAAGAGCGTCAGTGGGGAATGGATCTTCGAAGAAGGGAAAACCCAGTTCGTCGCTGAGCTCCCCTATCAAAAGGGCATAGTCCCGTTAGGCTGTGAGATGCCCCCATTCGCAGGCGGATGGGGCAGCAGCCCTGACCCCATGCAGTACTGCCTCTACGGCTTAGCCGCCTGTTTTGCAACAACGTTCGCAGCGACTGCAACAGGCGAGAATGTCAAATTGAAATCCCTGAAAGTCACCGCGGAGAATAGGGTAGACCTTAGAAAGCAGCTGGGGCTCTCGAAGGAGCCTATAATACAGAGGGTCGGATTGAGAGTCGAAGTAGATGCAGATGTCCCAAGGTCAACGTTGGAGAGATTGGTGAGGTTAGCTGAGGAGCGGTGCCCAGGGGCAGAATGCGTAACACGGAACATACCACTTTCCATCAAACTGGAATAGTTGGAGTGGATCGGGATGTGCTTTGGATGCGGCTGGGGATGGGGCGGCCCACTTCTAGGATTTGCCGGAGGATACCTCATAGGGAGAGAGACCGCTCCGAGAAGGGAGCACCAGCATCCTAGCAGATACTGCCAGAATTGCGGTGCAAGCATCGACGCAACCTCGAGGTTCTGCTCATACTGCGGTAAGGAGCAGCTCACCTGTGGAACACCATACTATGACAGGGGAGCAATTGAGATTCTTAAAGAGCGATACGCAAGAGGCGAGATCTCCACAGAAGAATTCCAGAAGATGAAGAGGGAAGTAGCGTAGCTGACTGAGACCTGACATCCACCATCCAACGTCGACGCTTGGATCGACCTGCTGCGCATGGAACTCAATCCTCAGGAACCCATTCCTCACCTAGGAACATTTGCTACGGCCAGAGGTCGATCGTCTTGATCCTGGTTCAGCCTCAACCTTGAAACTCGTTTTGCTGGGGTTGGCGGCCTGGACTGTTTTGGAGGAGATTGACGCCGGCATGTAATGGCAGGTCAAGCACTCAGCCTCATCCCAGTTGTACAGGAGGCGTTTCGTTGGTGGAGTCGGTGGAATGCCTACGTACAGGCTCCTCTGAGCGACGGCTGTCAACATCAGGGATGCTGATGTGTAGAGGGTTATCATAATCAGGATGTGGGGCTGAAGGTCTGATCTGCAAAGCATATCGATTTTTTTCTGCATTACGCCTCGACTTCTCGGGATATGAACATACCTTGCATTAGCCGCTGGAAAGAGTCAGCCCACTAGGCCGCGACGGTATTCTCAGAGTAGATCCAAGCTTCGACTCCGCCCATCCTCGCTGCAACGTGCACGCGAGAACAAGATGAAAGAGCTTCCCGAACATATTCTCTTGTGGGTTAGTCAGGTTCGACGAGAAGATGGTATCAAGAGCAGAAGGCAGACAAGAGGTTCTAGACTGCGATCATCTCAGCAGGATACTTCGTCAGGGGTCTGCAGCCCTCCTCTGTCACGACCACAACATCCTCTATCCTGACGCCGAACTCCCCAGGGATATAGACTCCAGGCTCGATGCTGAAGGTCATGCCTGCCTCAAGTCTCGTCTGATCTCGCTGCCGTATGTATGGCGGCTCATGTATGTCCAGCCCTACACCGTGGCCCGTCCTATGGATGAAGTACTCACCGTACCCACTGTCTACGATGACTCTCCTGGCTGCGAGGTCAACATTCTCCGAGGCAATACCCGGCTTGACAGCGCTCACCGCCTCCTGATACGCCTTCCACACAGTGTTGTAGACTCTCTCCATCTTCGGGCTGATCTTTCCGACGGCGACGGTTCTTGTGATGTCTGAGCAGTACCGGTTGAGCCTTGCACCAACATCGAAGGTGACGAACTCACCATCTCTGAGCTTCCGGTCCCCACTCCCATGATGTGGAATCGAGCCGTTCGGCCCTGAGGCTACTATGGTCTCGAAGGCAGATCCCTCAGCACCCTTGACCCGCATCTCATACTCCAAATGCGCGGCTAACTCATACTCTCTACTATATTCCCTGCATAGAGGAAAGGTTGCTGCGAGGGCGGCTTCAGCCAGCTGAGCCGCCCTCTCCATGCACCGTATCTCCTGCTCCGACTTTATCATCCTCATCCGGCCGAGTATCTCTGATGTGAACACGTAATCGGCTTCTGGTGCAGCCTCCTGGAAGAGTCTGAACTGGCTCATCCATAACCTGTCTGGGACCGCGATCTTCCCCTCAAGTATCTTGAGCTTCTGAAGGAGCTCCCTGAGCTGGGCCACGGTTCCGGTTTCTTCATCCCATACCTGAACATCATCTATCCATGACCTCTGTCTCACTTGCTCCTCGTAGAGTCTGGGAACCATGAACATCGGCTCACCTGCTCTTGGGAGCGTACACAGGATCGGCCGCTCAGCAGGATCGGTCCAGAAGCCTGTCAGATAGTACATGTCGGCTGAGGGTGTCAGGCAGAGGGCGTCCACACTCTTCTCATCCATTATCACCCTAACTCTTGCACAACGTTCCTTGAACTCTCTCATCGTCTCCATCCATCAGCCCTGCCGCACATGCGGTCTTAGTCTCAAGTGATATTCTTCCCGTAATAGGTATTCTCTGGCCGCAGGCAGGGCAGAGGCAGTCCTCCCTGAGCTTGCAGTCAATGATCTTGAATGCCCTACGTTTGATGAGGAGCTCACCGCAACTGTGGCAATAAGTATCTTCATACCTGTGGCCGGGGCAGTTGCCCAGATAGACGTAGTCTACCCCCTGCTTCTTTGCGATGGAGTAAGCCCTCTCCAATTTCTCAAGGGGTGTCGGTCCACGGTCGAGCATCTGGTAGTCTGGATGGAACCGGGTGAAATGGATTGGAGTATCATATCCAGCGTATTCTAGGTGGCGTTGAATCACCTCCATGATCGATTCCTCTTTATCGTTAATCCCTGGGATGAGGAGGACTACGACTTCAACATGCATGCCCAGACCCTTTGCTTCCCTGACATTCCTCCATACTAAACTGACATCTGCGTCGCAGAATCTTCTAACCGCCTCAGCATCACCCTTCACGTCGAACTTGACAGCGTCGAGGCCTGATCCTTTCAGTCTTTGAAGAGCCTCAACAGTCATGTAGCCGTTTGAGACGTAGCTCGTATTCAGTCCGAGACTCTTTGCGAATGGGAAGAGGTCTAGGGCGTACTCCAGCAGCAGCGTAGGTTCGTTGAAGCTTAAGGAGACGCCGTGGCATCCTGAACTGGACGCTATCCTAACTAGATCTTCAGGGCTCGTATAGGTTGCAGTCCTAGGATTCGGCGGGGTCTTGCTTATCTCAAAATTCTGACACCAGCTGCAAGATTGATTACATCCCCAGGAGCCTACTGTCAGCGCTCGGCTGCCAGGCCAGAAGTGGAAGAACGGCTTCTTCTCTATCGGGTTTACTGAGATCGAGGAGATGTCTCCGTAGACAAGTGTGTAGATCTTCCCTTCTATATTCATCCTCGTCCGGCAATATCCGGTCCTTCCAGGAGGGATGAGGCATCTTCTCTCACATGTGAGGCATCTGGCCTTCTCACCCTCGATGGTGTAGAATCTGGATTCGCGGACGGTCAGCTTCTCCAGCAGCTCTCTGTGAGTTGCAGGTACTGCCTCGACACCACCACTCATGAATGGATCATCTGAAGTACCGTCCAAGGAAGAAGAGCAGAAGGGAGATTATCGAGATTATGATCAGTATCGGTGATGTTGCGAAGTAGAAGTTGTCGGTTCTGTATGTCCACCAGATTATCGGCGGAAGCTTTCCGAGCGCCGGAAGCTGTCTCGCGATAAATGGAAGCATCACAAGTATGAATCCGAGGGCTATCAGTATCAATCCAAGTACGGTGAATATGTGGAGATCCTCCTGCACCTCTTCCAGCCTCAGATCGATACTAGTCCTCATGGAATCGCTTAAAGATCTCCTTGAGGTCATCCGGGCTCTTGAGGACCTGGATGCTCCGCATCTTTGAGAGCCTCGCAGTGTTCTGTAAGTCGACCTCTCTCATCTCCAGTTCCAGCTTACCCCCTGAAGGCAGGGTCGTGATGATGCTTCCCTCTCTCTGGTCGACGGGGAGGATGAATACTGGAACGTTGGCCTTGCAGGCCTGAGAGACCGAGTTGGTTATGAGGGTGTCAGCTATGCCGTTAACGATCTTAGCTACAGTATTAGCTGTTGCAGGACAAACCAGGAAGAACTTGAACTTCCGCAACTGCAAAGCTCCAGGAACGTAGTAGAAAGGCTTGGTTGTGTTCGAGTCTACCTCAACGAATATTCTACTCGAGATATGTTGCAGCTCCCTTTCAAGACCGTAGTAAGTCAGGACTTTCTGCGCTGCCTTCGATAGGAAGATGTAGAGGTCGAGATCCCTGTACTTCCTAGATATCTGCCTCATATTCTCCATTATCTCAGGCATAAAGTCCCCGGAGCCGGTTAATCCCCAAGCGACCTTCAGCCCCAAGAGAGATCAGCCGAGCCCCTGCAGGCGGAGAATAGGCCACTGCATCTCTAAGACTGGATAGCTGCACTCTCTGGTCGACTCTAGGTTATCCTCTTAAACTGGTTCTTCAGAGCACCGCAGACTGGACACTTCTCTGGAGCTTCCTTATCAGCTGTGTATCCGCAGGCTTGACAGACGAAGTACTCGACCGGCGGCAGATCCTTCCCTGACTTAACCGCCTCGATCCCGTCCTGATAGAATCTGGAGTGTCCTTTCTCAGCCTCGCTCGCGTAGTGGAATGTCAACCTCGCATCCGATCGATTCTCTGACTCAGACGTCTTTATGAAATCCGGATACATCCTAGTATGTTCGTACGTCTCACCTTCCAAGGCTGCCTTCAGATTCTCCAGCGTCGTCCCGACACCCTTCATCACTCTAAGGTGGTTAAGGGCATGCACGGTCTCAGACTCAGCCGCAGCCCTGAAGAGTCTTGCGACCTGAGCAAACCCGTCGGCCTCAGCCTTCCTTGAGAAGGCCGTATACTTCCGGTTGGCCTGCGACTCGCCGGCAA
>JAGTQV010000067.1 GCA_018397035.1 Candidatus Bathyarchaeota archaeon
AACGACATGGCTAGATCCGACTTGGACGCTTCTGACTCTGTTCAAGATCCTGTCTGGAACGTTGTTCTTGAGGTCGTGCTCACCCATCTGGCTGATCTTCACCTTGATTTCGCCTGCGTGATACTCAACCTCAGACACGCTTGGTATCGCCTTGATCCTGCTTGTGGCCTCGCGGCCTATCTGATCCTCTACCGGAATGGTGAGCTCTATAGTCTCAGCCCTCAACTCTCTCACGCCAATCCGGTGTTCTCTGCCGAGCATGTTTCCTAGGTGTCTCTTTATTCTCAGCGCCGCACTGGTTGCTCGTACAAGAGTTCCAGAGTCGATCTCAAGATCCATAAACCGGCCTTTGACCTCCCACGAAGTGATCTTGGCACCCTCATCCTCATGGCCTCTTGGAGCACCCTTCAGAAGTATGGTCTTGTTTGCTTCCTCGATCGCTTCCTTCAGAGACCCTCTTGCTTTTTCCAAGTCGTCACTGAAGCCCAGTACGACCCGCGCATGCATTCTAAGTCTGTTCTTCATTCTTCACTGCCACCAAGGTCCTGTAGGCCGCATCGATGCATACAAGCAGGTCATCGACAGTAGCTATGAGCGTCTCGAGACCTCTGCCGCATTCTACGTATGAGACCACATCGCCCACTCTTCTCGCAGTCCTTATCTTTACTGTTGGTGGAGCAGATAAATCATCGGGCTCTATCGACTTGATGAGTGATCTGGCGACCTGCGGGTTGTTAACATTGAAGCTGATGGTTACCCTCATCATCTGAGCGTACCTAATAAGTTCTTGTTCAGGTCTTCAACATACTCTCTCAATTTAGACCGGGGAATCTGAGCCCCAGCAGCCGCTCTGTGGCCGCCACCGAAACCCCCGTGCTTCTTCGCATTCTGTTGAAGAACAAGCCCTAGGTTTAATCCTTTCTCGACCAACCTCTCAGTTGCTCGGGCTGAGATCTTGATGTCGCCACTCTTGGTTTTTGCGAGAACCAGCACGACCTTGTCGGTGGCCAGGACCTCAGATGAAGATATGAGGGAGGATACTGCACCTGTCATGTTCTCGTCAAGGAAGTCCTCTCCGTGGATGATGCATACTGACTCTAGGTTCTCGATGATGCCTGGCCTCTCTCTTATCATCGACATGTAACCTGCCAGAGCTCTTCTGTGTTCTGAGAGGATCTGATTCGCCTCCGCTAGAGTGGAGCCTCGCTCACCCATGCAGATGGCTAACGCTACTGAGGGGCGCCCCATTCTGCCACACGCATTCAGCAAGGCGGCGTACTCTCGTGCATCACGTGTCGGTGTCCACTTCTCTTCTTTCAGCAGCGTGTATACACTCCCAACCAGGTTCATGGCGACAGCGCCCTCAAGGCCTTTAGATATGATGTTCTCAACTATAGCCGACATTATCATCTTCTTCTCCTCAGTTGTGAGTTCGACAGGCGCCCTCCACCTATCACCATCTTTGACTGGTATGGAAAGGGATGAAAGCATCGCCAGACAGTTGTCTTCCTCACCGCTCAGTCCAGGGAGGAATGGATTGACTGTGTGTGATAGAGCCTTATGGATCGGCCTCGTCTCCCTCCCATACATGAGCAGATCGGCGTCGACCCTGAGGTAGCCTCCTTCAACCCCGTCCTCTACTATATGTGAATTGAAGCCGCGGAGCGCTCTTCCCTCATTCTTGTCCTGCATGTCTCCAACAGCTCCAACCACGGCCAGGACGGCGAGGTCTTGGTTTCCTCGATTCATAGCTTTCGCAACTAGGTAGGCGACGCCGGCGCCGCTCACCTCTTTTCCACCGTCGATGTTATACAGGTGCGGGTTGAGATGCGTGAATCTGCCCACACACTCTCCTTCTGTCTGGTGATGGTCCAGTATGAAGATCTCTTTAGACCTCGCCAGTCCACCTAGAAGTTCAAGGTAGCCGCTCCCTATGTCTGCGAGTATTATGGTTTCAGGGGTTAAGTTTGAGAGGTGATCTACAGTCTCGGGATCGAGTTGCTTCAAGACACTGACATGAAAACGTGCGCCTTCCCTGTAAAGAGCCTTAGCCAGAACTCCTGCAGCAGCTAAACCGTCAGCGTCAAAGTGGCCGGCGACAAGGATTGTGGAACCGGCCGAGATTCTCTGACGGATCTTCTCGGCTGTGGCTGCGGCTTCATCAAAGAATTTTCTGTAGGATTCCAGCATCACTATTCAACGGACGCTACGGCAGGGGTGTACTTCCATTCTGGTGGTAGGCGGCCCTCGGCCTTGTAGTACTTTACGAGTCTGTGTATCTTTGATTCTATAAGTGTTAGGGAGTGTTTGTTGACGTAGTCCTGCCTATTCTTTTGAAGGTGCTTTGTGAGACTAGTCGCTTTCTTCAGGAGTGCTTGAAGGTCTTCAGGGATGCTTGAAGTCACCCCTGACTGTGACAGGATCTCCCCTATCTTCTTACCTGTTATCGCTCTGGAGAGCGGTATGCCGTAGGTGTCTCTGAGGATGTTGCCTATCGTCGATGCAGCATTCCCCTGCTTCGCCAGCTTCATGATTAGAGCCTCAACCTCCTCCTCCCGGTACCTACACCAGTTAGGGGCTTTCTTGCTTACAGGTCTGGTTGAGCCTGATCTCCCCCTCTTGCTTGTGAACAGTCTAGCCAAGCCCAGCACCAAGTCTAAGGAATCTGTAAGGATTCTTCCTGTTAGAATCTGCGATCTCTATTTAAGTTTGCCTAGTTACAATCTGATAGGCTAGTCTCTGGTCGTGATCGGTCAGAGTATCCAGCGACTCCGAGAAACCTTTTTCACGACAGATCGACATACTTAGGCTTCCCGAGGAGAATGCAGAGTCTTGGCTGACCACGAGATACTGTATCAGACTGACTGCTCAGAACTAAAGTCGACGGATAGGAATATGCGAATCCTCAGGGCTGCAGGCATTTTTCTGCTGGACATAATGATTCTGTATGGTATACTCTTCGTCCAGTTTCTAGTCTTCGGCGTTGGAGGATTCTTGATTCCGATTGTCGTATTCCTAGCACTATCCGTCACCGTGATCCCGGCCCCGATCTTGACGATACCGACGCGCTACAGGGTCTTGTTAAGCGGCGTCGACTCAGATGGGAAGAGACTTGTCCCCCTCAAGTCGAACTACAGGATCCGGGTGAACCAGAAGAGGAAGTTCGTATCAGTAATGCATCCTACAAGAGGTGAGTTTATGCGGCTGTACTCAGGTGAGCCAAGGAAGCTGGAGCTTGCAGTCCAAAAAGTGATAAGCCGCAGGTAAGGTTCAGAGCGGCTTCCCTGATTACAGGGACGGTAAAGGGGGACCCACCGGATCACGTGCCGCCCTTAGCTCTAGGGTAAGAACCTAAGATTTTTAGGAAAGTTGTTTTTCCCCTCAGTTCCTTAAGAGCGTCCTTAATGACCCTGTCTTCAACGTGACCCTCAAGGTCACAGTAGAAGATGTATTCCCAAGGTCTCTTCCGTGCTGGTCTGGACTCGATCTTGGTCAGGTTGATCCCTCTATCCGCGAAGACTCCTAAAGCCTTGTAGAGCGCCCCAGGGGCATGTTCAGTCGAGAATATGATTGAGGTCTTATCATTCCCAGTCCTCGCTGATTGGCTTCGGCTCAAGACGAAGAAACGGGTGAAATTACTCCGGTTGTCCTCGATCCCTCTTCGGATTACCTTCAACCCATAGATCTTGGAGGCCAGCTCACTTCCGATAGCAGCCCTGTCACGGCTGCCCATGACCGATTTGACCGCTGCAGCCGTGCTTCCAGCCTCCAGCACCTCGGCCTTGGGGAGATTGGTCTTCAAGAAGATTCTGCACTGTGCCAGAGCCTGGGGGTGCGAGACAACTACTCTAATTCTTGAAAGTGCGATCTCATTCTGAGCTATGAGGTTATGGACTACGCGCTGATCGATCTCGCCTGAGACCTGAAGCTCGGACTCAAGGAGCATATCGAGTGCTATGTTAACTGAACCTTCGATCGAGTTCTCAACAGGAACAACCCCGAACTCGGCTGAACCCGAGGACACAACAGTAAAGATCTCGGGAATGTCCTTGCATTCCAGAAACTCAGCATTATCCAAGAAATATGATCTTGCTGCCTGCTCGGTGAAGGTTCCTCTAGGCCCTAGATAGGCAACCCTGATCTTGCTTGGCATACTAACCCAACCGATCTCACAAAGATACCGCGTCACTTATTCCTCTTGAATCCTTCTTTGCCAGAGCAGCATTCAATATATTTTAGATGGTGCCACGGACTTATTAGTCCAGCACATCATCGTTTCCCCCTGCACGAATAGGACGTGGTCAGCATGGTTCTCATGATCAAAGCCGAAGAGATGAGTAGGGAGATCATCCAACAGATAACGCTCAGAGGTTTAAGAGGTCTGCAAAGGGTTGAGAAGGACGTCAGAGAGATCATAGAGGCTGTGAGGACACGTGGTGACGAAGCACTTCTTGAGTTCACTCGAAAGTTCGATTACGTCGAGCTCGACCCCAACGTAATGCGAGCAGATAGAGAGGACTTTGAAGCTGCCTATCGGAGCGTTAGGCCTGAAGAGATCAGAGCACTCAAGAGAGCGGCTTCAAACATCAAACGATTCCACAAGAACCAACTTCAAAGGATTAGGTTTGAGCAAACTATGGGCGGGGTAACGTTAGGCGTAGTAGCGAGGCCGATCTCTTCAATAGGCATATACACCCCTGGAGGGAAGACAGCTTATCCATCATCTATTCTGATGTGCGCCATCCCCGCCAAAGTTGCTGGGGTAGAAAGGATTATCGCATGTAGCCCCCCTTCACCACAAAGCAGGTTCAACCCGCACATACTCGTAGCATCAGAGATCGCAGGAGTATCAGAGATCTACAGTATCGGAGGAGCACAGGCTGTCGCGGCGATGGCCTACGGGACCGCCTCCATCAAACCCGTTGAGAAGATAGTGGGGCCAGGAAACGTCTACGTCACAGTGGCCAAGCAGCTCCTAAGCAGACATATCTCAGTAGACCTCCCAGCCGGACCCAGCGAGATACTCATCATAGCTGACGAGCACGCCGACCCCAAATTCATCGCTGCAGACCTTCTGGCGCAAGCTGAGCATGACGAGAACGCTCAATGCATCCTCCTGACCACCTCAGAGAGGATCGGCGGGGAGGTCAAGCGGATACTTGACCAAACGCTAGCCAGCTCCACCCCATCCCCTGTCTCCAGAGTTGCGTTAGAAAAGAGTGGTCTGATAGCAGTCGTCCATGACTTGCAGGAGGCCGCCAGACTCTCAAACGAAATCGCCCCGGAACACTTGGTAATAATGACTCGGGATCCAGGGTCAGTCTTCAAAGCCATAAGGAACGCAGGCCTCGTCTTCCTCGGCAAGTACTCACCCGTCGCTGTCGGCGACTACTCCGCAGGAACAAATCATGTTCTGCCGACAGGCGGATACGCCAGAACATATTCCGGGCTCTCAGTGAGAGACTTCATCAAGACTATAGGCTACGTCAGATGCTCCAAGACAGGATTGAGGAGGCTTGCCAGAGAGACTGCAACCCTCGCTGAGATCGAGGGGTTTCAAGCCCATTCAAACTCGATCAAGGTCAGGGGGATCCTCTGAGGAGTAGGTGACCTACTCGTTGGTAACCCTGCACAGTTATAGTCACTTGGGCGGTGGTGAAGCCCTCTGCAGAGATGATAGGATTCCAACAATCGCGAAGACCACGCGAATCATCTTCGATTGCGATGGGGTGATAGTCTCCGATAGGGACTCATACAGACAGGCGATCATTCGTTCGGTAGACCACTACTTCCTCAGGCTGATGGGGCTCATAGGCGAAGAAGGACGACTGGTGACGCAGGATGACATCCAGAACATGAAGAATACGGGTGCCTTCAATAATGATTGGAATCTCACATACGCGCTACTAACCTATTTCCTAGGTCTGATTCTACGCCGTCTGCCCAGTGAAGCAGTACTGGACATGGCCTCCAAGGTTCCTGATGTGAAACGCCCGGAGCACATTCACATCCTCTCTGAGAGACTGAAGACTCTGGGGGAGAGAGCTCTGCGGCTGGGAATAGACGTTGAGAACCTTGCATTTCTGAAGTCAGACAGGAGGTTCGGTCTGGCCGGGCTGACGAGTATACTTGCCAAGAAGACGGAGCCCTCATTTCTGAAAGAGATCGGCAAATTTCTCGAATTGGACGATTCGGTCCTCCACACCATCAAGAGGTTCTGTCCCTTCAGTCTCAAGGAGGAAGACCTGTTGAGGAGACTCTTCGACGAGATCTACTTGGGAGAGAGACTGTACTCTCAGTTCACTGGCAAAGAGTCCTTCTTCGTCTTTTCCGACGGACTCATCGATAAGGAGGAGAGGATCCCGTCTGAGGAGACGATGGAGAGACTGAGGTTAAGATTCGGATCCTTCGCGATGTATTCAGAGAGGCCGAAGAGAGAGGGATACTACACTTTGAGTAGGCAGGGCCTTCTCAGATACTTTGATGAAGAGGCTATACTCTTCATCGGAGACATTATGAAATCTCCTGTGGGCACCGTCTCGAATCTCGGCTTGGGGAAACCTGACGCCGGAGCCTTCGTGAACCTCCTCAAAAGGTTCAGTAGAGAAGATGACACTGTGGCGTATGTGGGAGACACTGTGTCAGACGCGATGATGATCATGAATGCGAGGAGACTGGATACACGGGAGCTTATTCTCATCGGCACCCTATCCTCCTCACCAAACCCGGCTGACCTCAAGAGAGAGTTTGTTAAGATTGGAGCCGAGGTAATAGTTAAAGACGTAAATGCGATACCATTAGTCTTTGACAAAATCGGAAAGTAGTAGAATTGAGAAGAGCGAAAGCCAAGAGAAAGACTGCTGAAGTCAGTATCTCGATAAACATCGACTTGGACGGTAAAGGAACAGCCCGGACTGATACAGGTAACAGATTCCTTGATCACTTGATCAGGACATTAGCCCGCCACTCACTCATAGATATAACGATCGAGGCAACAGGAGATCTGAAACATCATCTCACAGAAGATGTAGCACTCACCTTGGGGGAGGCTATCTGCCAGGCACTTGGGAACAAAAAAGGGATCAGGAGATTTGGTTCAGCCCACGTTCCAATGGATGATTCTCTCGCCAGGGCAGCCATCGACCTAGGAGGAAGACCCTACGTGTACCTAGATCTGAAGATCAAGTCAGGCGAGATAGAGGATCTGAAGACCGAAGATATAGAACACTTCTTTGCTTCTCTAGCGCAAACGAGCAAGTCGAACATTCATGTAGCAACTTTATACGGGACCAACGATCACCACAAGGTTGAGGCTGCAACTAAAGCTCTGGCTCTGGCTCTGAGAGAAGCGCTCTCAAAAGAACCAAGAACCTCCAGAACAATCCCTAGTGTGAAGGGTGAACTGTAGAGTGACATTGATAAACATCATAAACTACGGCGTTGGAAATCTCCACAGCGTAAGGAAAGGCCTTGAGAAGGCGGGTGCAAGGGTAGAGGTCCAGGCCGAGCCAGACAAGCTGAGGTCTTCCGACGCTTTAGTCTTGCCTGGAGTGGGCGCGTTCGCGGAGGCTAAGAAGAACCTATTGAAGTTGGAAGAAACCGTTATGGAGGAAGCGAATAAGGGTAAGCCTCTGCTAGGGATCTGTCTTGGACTCCAACTTCTGTTCACGAGGAGTTATGAGGGAGGCATCACTGCGGGGCTTGATCTCCTCAAAGGAGAAGTTGTAAGACTGCCGGCGATTGCGAAACTCCCCCAGGTCGGCTGGAACAACTTGAAGATAAAACGGTCAAGCCCGATCATTGAAAGCGTCCCGGATAATGCCTATGTCTACTTTATTCACTCATACTACGCTAAACCAGTTGACTCGGCCGATGTTGTCGCTAAAACCGAGTATGGAGTGGAGTTTCCATCGATCCTTGAGAGGAAGAACATATTCGCTACACAGTTCCACCCGGAGAAGAGTGGTGAGACAGGCCTAACTATCTTGAGGAACTTCGTCGAGGTGGCGAGGAGGTAGGAGCAAACGGTGATACTGATCCCGGCCGTAGACCTTATGCGTGGAAGATGTGTGCGCCTCTTTCAAGGAGACCCCTCTAAGCCAAAGCAGTACTATAATGATCCTCTGGAAGCTGCCATGTTCTTCCAGTCTCAGGGAGCTGAGATGCTTCACATAGTCGATCTCGACGCTGCTCTAGGCCTAGGTGATAATTCAAAGATCATAAGCAAGATCGTGAGGTCCATACAGATCAGGACACAGGTCGGGGGTGGTATAAGAACCCTTGAGAGGGCCAAGGAGATACTCGACCTCGGAGTATCGAGGGCTATCCTCGGAACAGCAGCGATCAAGAAGCCTGAACTCGTCTCAGAGGTGGCAGCTATCTATGGGAGAGAGAGAGTCGCAGCGGCGATAGACGTGAAGAACGGAAGCCCGGCGATAGAGGGGTGGCGGAGCAAGACCTCGCTCGAGTATATTAGCCTCGCACAGAAGCTGGAGGCGGCGGGTGCGGGATGCATAGTCTTCACGTCAGTGAATTCCGACGGAACACTCAGCGGACCAGCACTCAGTGATGCGAAGAGGCTTGTCCGATCAGTGACCATACCGGTCATAGCCTCAGGAGGTGTGGGGAACCTGGAAGACATCGCCGCCTTGGCCAAGACA
>JAGTQV010000068.1:0-5612 GCA_018397035.1 Candidatus Bathyarchaeota archaeon
AAGGCCTTCCCCGGTGAAGTCCACACAATATTTATTAGAATGCCTTGATTTGCTAATACAAAGCTCCATATCAGGGTCCTCCAAACTCATGGTGAGGGGCTTCTTCTACGCCTAGGAGCGGTCAAGTCAATTGAGTAAGGAAGTCAAGAAGAGAGACTTCATCTTCGAACATGAACTGGTTCCGGAACATTTTATTCTATCAAAGAAGGAGGCGTGTGAACTCTTGGAGAAGTACCGTATCAAACCCCATCAACTCCCTTTCATACGCGCATCAGATCCAGCGGCGGTAGCGATAGGCGCCAAGGCTGGAGACATATTGAGGATAACTAGGAGGAGCTCAACCGCCGGGGAGGCAACCGTCTACCGTTATGTAGTTGAAGACTAGTTAGAGAGGAATTAGGATTGAGGGCTCAGGCTGAAACACACCTTTGGAGCATAATGAAGAGCTTCATAAAGGAGACGGGTCTTGTAAGACAGCATATAGACTCATACAACGAATTCATAACTTCAGGTCTACAATCGATAATAGATGAGGTCGAGGAGATACCGATAGAGGTCGAGGAGAACCCCTTCACCATAAGACTTGGAAAGATTGAGATTGGAACACCTAGAGTGATGGAGGTCGACGGGTCAGAGCGGCGTGTATACCCTCTGGAGGCAAGAACAAGAAATCTAACCTACGCGGCACCTTTGCATCTCGAGATGACCCCGATCATAGGAGAAAAGGAGGGTTCAACGGAGCTTGTCTACATCGGCGATCTGCCGGTCATGCTCAAGTCAGCGATCTGTCCACTCTCAAGATTGACATCTGAAGAGCTGATAGCTGTCGGTGAGGACCCCCTAGACCCCGGCGGATATTTCGTGATCAACGGCTCAGAAAGAGTCGTTGTAGCACTTGAGGACTTGGCGCCGAACCGTGTCCTTGTTGACGTAGAGAAAGTGGGTCTAACTCCGAACTATAAAGCCAAGATCTTCTCGACAACGGTTGGCTTCAGGGCCAGAATAGAGGTAACGGTGAAGAGTGATGGAGCCATCTACGTTTCAATGCCTGGAATGCCGGCAGACATCCCTTTTGTCATCATCATGAAGGCTCTAGGGGTTGACGCAGACGTAAAGATCGCAGAGCTAGTCTCAGTGGATGAAGAGATACAGAATGAACTGTCGGAGTCATTCGAGAAAGCTCTTGACGTAACCTCAACGCAAGACGCCCTTCTATTCATCGGGAACAGGCTTGCTCCAGGTCAGGTGGCCGAGTACAGGGTAAAAAAGGCTGAGGCGGTCATAGATAGAAACTTCCTGCCGCACCTCGGAAGGCTACCATCCAACAGACCTGACAAGTACCACTTCCTCGCTGACATAGTGAGAAGACTGATCGAGCTGAAGCTTGGGAGGAGGCTGCCTGACGACAAAGACCACTATGCAAACAAAAGACTGAAGCTTGCAGGGCCATTATTGGCGGAACTTTTCAGGATAACATTTCGAAACCTGACCAGGGACCTCAAGTACCAGCTTGAGAGAATAACGATCAGGAGGCCTGTCGAGTTATCACTCGCCAACGCTGTAAGGCCGGGAATCATCACTGAGAGAATACAGCATGCGATGGCCACTGGAAACTGGGTCAGGGGGAGAATAGGTGTAACACAGCTACTCGACAGAACAAACTTCACGTCGACTCTCAGTCACCTGAGAAGGCTCCAGTCACCACTGAGTAGAAGCCAACCTAATCTTGAAGCTCGAGACCTCCACCCGACCCATTGGGGCAGGCTGTGCCCTAACGAGACACCTGAAGGATCCAACTGTGGCCTAGTAAAGAACCTAGCCATCTCAGCGACGATATCTATCGAAACAGATCCAAGAGAAGTGATCAGGATACTGACCAGCCTAGACCTTATCCCTCTTGAGAAAGCCGACAGAAGAGTGAGGAAGACCGGCGCTAAGGTCATCGTCGACGGAATAATAGCGGGATACGTGACTTGCCCCAAATCCTTCGTAGATAGAATTCGAGAGATGCGGAGGAAGGGGGGCATAAGTTCAGAAGTTAACGTGGCCTGTATACCACCCAGACATGAACTCGCTAACTTCGAGGTCTATGTTAACTGCGACTCCGGAAGGGTGAGGAGACCACTTGCAATAGTCCAGAACGGCAGATCGAGGCTTACAAGTGAGATAGCTGAGAAGGTGAGTCTTGGAGAGATGAACTGGAAAGATCTTATCAGGGAAGGGATAATCGAGTATCTAGACGCTGACGAGGAAGAGGATGCACTCATAGCTTTAGACGAGTCAAAGATCAACAGCAGAACCACACACCTTGAACTTGCACCATACACTATCATGGGCATATGCTCATCACTCATACCGTATGCGGAGCATAATCAATCCCCAAGGAACGCCTATGAGTCAGCTATGGCCAAGCAAGCCCTAGGAGTATTCGCAACGAACTACGCGAACAGGGTAGACTCGAGATCGCATATCCTGCATTACCCACAGATTCCCTTAGTGAAGACGAAACCGATGGAAAGCATAAACTTCAACGAACGCCCCTCAGGCCAGAACTGCGTCGTAGCAGTGCTATCACTTCAGGGCTACAATATGGAGGATGCCATAATCATAAATCAGTCGTCAGTAGACTTTGGGTTGCAGAGATCTATCTTCTTCAGAGTCTACGAAGCTGATAGCCGCCAGTACCTCGGCGGCCTTAGGGATAGATTCGAGATCCCGGAGCCTGGAACAAGAGGCTACAGGGGCGACCGATACTACAGGCTCCTCGAAGAGGATGGCATAGTATCGGTTGAGGCACCTGTCAGCGGGAACATGGTCCTGATAGGCAGAGTAAGTCCACCGAGATTCCTTGAGGAATACAGGGACTTTGAGGTGAGAGGCCCCACAAAGAGGGATTCATCAGTCTGCATGCGCCCCTCAGAGTCTGGAATAGTCGATCAAGTCTTCTTGACTGAGTCAATAGAGGGAAACAGGCTTGTTAAGGTTAAAGTTCGAAATCAACGGATCCCTGAACTGGGTGACAAGTTCGCTTCCAGACACGGCCAGAAAGGCGTCATAGGGCTACTGGTCCCAAGGGAGGATATGCCGTTCTCTGAGAACGGTATAGTACCTGACATCGTGATAAATCCTCATGCCATACCCTCAAGGATGACTGTAGGTCAGTTCGTCGAGTCTATAGCCGGCAAGGTCTCTGCAATGATGGGGATCCCAGTAGATGGAACACCATTCAGCAATGATGGGCCATCAACACTCCAGGAGGCTCTTCTGAACTCTGGCCTAGACTACAATGGCCGCGAGGTCTTCTACAATGGTATGAGCGGACAGAAGTTTGAGGCAGACGTCTTCACCGGCATCGTCTACTACCAGAAACTGCACCATATGGTCGCTGACAAGATGCACGCCAGAGCCAGAGGGCAGGTCCAGATGTTGACTAGGCAACCGACTGAGGGGAGAGCCAGAGGTGGAGGTCTAAGGTTTGGCGAGATGGAGAGGGACTGCCTGATAGGCCATGGGGCATCGGCTTTGCTGAGAGACAGATTGCTTGAGGAGTCGGACAGATACACAGCCATGGTATGTGAGAGCTGCGGCTTATTCGCGTACTACGACTCAAGACAGAACAAGTATATCTGCAGAGTCTGCGGTGAGAAGACAACGATCTCACCCGTATCGATATCCTACGCGTTCAAGCTGCTGGTGCAGGAGCTGATGTCCTTGGGCGTCGCTCCAAGACTCCTTGTTGAGGAGCGTGCTTGAGATGGCTTTGACCGAGCAGACCCACAAGATCGTAGATAGCATAAAGTTCTCGCTCCTCTCACCAAACGAGATTAGGAAGCTCTCAGCAGTTGAGATACAGACAGCTGACACCTATGATGAGGATGGTGTTCCCATAGTTGCAGGTCTCATGGATGGCCGCCTGGGGACACTGGAGCCAAGACAGAAGTGTAGAACCTGCGGAAACACCGCCATGGCTTGTCCAGGCCACTTCGGCCACATAGAACTTGCTGAACCTGTGATCCATGTATCCTTCGTCAAACTGATCCACCGCCTACTCGCGGTAACTTGCAGGAGCTGCGGAAGGATCCTGCTCACAGACGACCGAATCAGAGAGTATCAGGAGAAGATCAGGGAGGTCCAAGAGAGGCTCAGCACCGTACCAGAGTCACTCTATAGGAAGATACTTAAACATGCAAAGAAGAGTACGGAGTGTCCTCACTGTGGTACTCAACAGTATCCGGTAGAACTTGTTAAGCCGACATCATTTCATGAAACCGTTGAAGGAGGAGCGCCTAAGATTCCTCCAAGCGCGATAAGGGAGAGGCTGGAGAGGATTCCTGACGAGGATCTGAGGTTACTGGGGATCGATCCGCACGCCGCGAGGCCGGAGTGGATGATCCTGCAGGTCCTCCCGGTCCCGCCTGTGAGTGTGAGACCATCCATAACTTTAGAGTCTGGAATAAGATCTGAAGATGACCTAACCCACAAGCTCGTTGACATCATAAGAATAAACCAGAAACTGGGTGAAGCGTTAGAGTCTGGAGTGCCCATAAACATAGTCCAGGAACTACACGATCTCCTCCAGTACCATGTCACAACCTACTTCGATAACGAGGTGTCAGGCTTGCCTCCGGCAAGACACCGTTCAGGAAGAGCCTTGAAGACACTCTGCCAGAGGCTCAAGGGTAAGGAGGGTAGGTTCAGAGGAAACCTCTCTGGAAAACGTGTAGACTTCTCGGCCAGAACAGTAATCTCCCCAGACTTGAACCTCGACATAAACGAGGTAGGGATCCCGATTGAAGTAGCTTCAAGGTTGACCATACCTGAGAAGGTCACTGAATGGAACCTGGAGGAGATGAAGCAACTGATACGCAACGGCCCTGATACGTATCCTGGGGCGCTGTACATTGTCAGGACGGACGGCAGAAGGATTAGGCTCGAATTCGTCCCTGAGAGGGAGAGCATAGCGGACAGCCTCCAGCCCGGATTCATAGTTGAGAGGCACATAAAGGACGGTGATATAGTACTATTCAACAGGCAGCCTTCACTTCACAGAATGTCGATTATGGCCCATTCTGTTAGGGTTCTGCCTTACAAGACTTTCAGGCTCAACCCATGTGTCTGCCCACCGTACAACGCAGACTTCGATGGGGACGAGATGAACCTGCATGTCCCTCAAGGAGAAGAGGCGAGGACGGAGGCGAGATTGCTCATGCAAGTCCAAGACCAGATTCTCTCACCAAGATACGGAGGCCCGATAATTGGGGCGATAAGAGACTTATTGAGCTCTGCCTTTCTCCTGACTTCTAAAGGAACATTGCTGACTAAGGATGAGGTCGGCAAACTCATCACTGCAGCAGGATACACTGGAGAGCTTCCGCCCCCAGACGTAAAAGGTTCCAACCCAATGTGGTCTGGAAAGTCGGTCTTCAGCCTCTTCCTTCCAAGGAACCTGAACTTCACCTCCAAGTCTAACCTGTGCAACGTCTACAATTGCGCAGACTGCAAGAAAGAGAAATGTCCACACGACTCCTACATTGTGATAAAGGATGGCGTCCTGAAGCAGGGCGTCATAGATAAGAACTCTATAGGCGCGGAGAGGTCTGAGAGCCTCTTCC
>JAGTQV010000068.1:5622-8514 GCA_018397035.1 Candidatus Bathyarchaeota archaeon
GAAGGACTATGGGCCTGTGGTGGCGAGGGTTTTCCTCAACTCAATAGCCAAGTTGCTTGACAGGTTCATAACACTCAAGGGCTTCACTTACACCTTCGATGAACTCACGATATCAGAGGAGGTCAAGAACAAGATCAGGAAAGCAACAGAGAGGACTGAAGAGAACGTCAACTCGTTAATCGAGAGCTACAAGAAGGGAAGGCTTGAGAGATTGGCTGGCCAGACACTTGAAGAGAGCCTAGAGATATACATAATGGATGAGCTCTCAAAAGTCAGAGACCTAGCAGGTGAGTATGCGGACGAGTACTTTCCGGCAGACAACAATGGAATAATAATGACTCGGGCAGGCGCGCGGGGGTCGATGCTTAACATCGGCCAGATGACGGCCTGCCTTGGCCAACAGTCGATCAGGGGCAAGAGGATACTTCGCGGCTACCGTGACAGGACCCTGCCGTTCTTCGAGCATAATGACGCAGGGGCTGAGGCGCACGGCTTCGTCTACTCGTCGTACAGGGAGGGGTTGAATCCGATAGAGTTCTTCTTCCATGCAGTCGGTGGGAGAGAAGGCCTCGTGGATACGGCTGTACGAACCCAGCAGAGCGGCTACATGCAGAGGCGCCTAGTCAATGCGCTGGAGCATCTCAGAGTAGAGTATGACGGCACAGTCAGAGACTCAAGCGGAAACATCGTCCAGTTCAAGTATGGTGAGGATGGGGTTGACACTGCGAAGAGCGACCATGGAAAAGCAGTGAATATAAAGCGGCTTGTAGATCAGGTTAGGCTATTCTGTGAGAAGGGCGCCGTGGCTGGAAGAAGATACATAGAGTCAAAGATAGATTCTGTTAAAGATAGACTAACCCCCAGCCTAACCCAAGACCTTAGAAGGAACCTCCTTGACGCTAAGCTTCCACGCAAAGGCGTTGACCAAGTTGTCGACTTGACGATGCGGAGTTACTCTAGATCGCTGATCGAGCCCGGTGAAGCCGCCGGAATAGTCTCAGCCCAATCGATAGGTGAGCCTGGGACTCAGATGACCCTGAGGACATTTCACTTCGCAGGGGTTAAAGAGCAGAATGTTACGCTCGGCCTCCCGAGGCTGATCGAGATAGTCGATGCACGCAAGATCCCGTCCACTCCAACAATGACGATCTATCTTGACAAGAAGTACAGCAACAGAAGAGAGAAGGCTGAGGAGATCGCTAACGAGATCACATACACAACACTTGAGGACGTAGCCGAGAGCATAGTCCAGGACATAGTCAGGATGAAGGTTGTGGCAAGGCTCAGCGTGAACGCCATGAAGGCAAGGGGAATAAGCCTGCAAGAGGTTCGTCAGGCGCTCAAACCTCCAAACTGTGAGGTTGAGATAGACAGGTTCATCGTTGAGATCACACCTAAGGAGATGGAGATACCTCAGTTCAAGAGGTTTGTAGCCCGCCTGAGGCAGTTCAGACTTAAAGGTGCGCCGTCTGTGAGGAGAGCACTTGTACTAGAGGATAAAGGTGAATGGATCATAAGAACTGAAGGTTCAGGACTGGAGTACGCCCTGAACATACCTGGAGTCGACCGGACTAGGACGATCTCCAACAATGTCCATGAGGTCGCGGAGGTTCTGGGAATAGAAGCAGCGAGGAACGTTATAATAAAGGAGGCGATGGGTGTGCTGGAGGAGCAAGGTCTTGACGTCGATATTCGACACGTCATGTTGGTCGCTGATATGATGACAAACTCCGGTGTCGTGCTGCAGGTGGGAAGACACGGCATCAGTGGGGAGAAAGCCTCTACACTGGCGAAGGCAGCATTCGAGATAACTATCCCTACAATAGTAGACGCCTCAATAAAGGGAACGAAGGACATGCTGAGAGGCGTGGCTGAGAACGTCATAGTCGGCCGACAGGTCCCTATGGGAACAGGCCTGATAGACGTCTATATGTCGATGCCTGAGAGGGAGAACAGATAATGGACTTCAACAGGCAGATGGCGATCACCCTCAAGACTGGGAAGATAGAGCTGGGGATGAGGAGTGCAGCAACGGCTGCAAGACTTGGAAGGGCAAAGCTGATAGTCCTCGCCTCTAATTGTCCAGGGAAGGAGTCTATACTGAAGGAAGCGAAAGCCTCAGGCGTACCGGTCTACCTCTACGAGGGAACCAGCATGGAACTGGGCCGCGTCTGCGGGAAACCATTTATAATCTCAGCCATGACAGTTAAGGAACCTGGAGATTCTGAGATACTCAAACTGGCTGAGACACAAGATGCAGTCTCAAAGGATTAGGCTCAAAGGCGAAGAGATGCGGCTAATAGCCCTCTTTGAGAGCGTAACAGGAGCAACCTCCAAGGACTGCCTCATAGATGAGGAGAATGACCGTGTAATCCTTGTGGCGAAGAAGGGGGAGATGGGTCTAGCTATAGGTAAGGCCGGCAGAAACATAAACACCCTCAGGAAGATGACCGGAAGACAGATAGAGGTCGTAGAGGCCGCAGATAATCCTGAACAACTCATAAGGAATTCACTCACACCAGCAAGAGTAAAGACTGTAAGGATAACTGAGAAGCCAGACTCGAGGATCGCGGTTGTCGAGGTAGATGCCCGAGACAAAGCCATCGCCATAGGTAAGAACGGGAGAACAATAGACAAGACTAGACTCCTCGCCAAGAGGTACTTCCAGATAGACAACGTCATAATAGCTTGAGAAAAGGTTCTTGATAACCATCTTATTCTCGTCGCATCCAAGTCAGAGGTGGCGGCAGACCCGGTGAAAGGACTTGAGACTTAACAATGTTGAGATTGAGGATACTTTCGCAGAGGCTTTCCCAATGTATATCGGAAGATTCATGGTTACGGCGTCCACAAGGCGATGGGCACTTACATCAGCCCAAGAGATGAAGGGGC
>JAGTQV010000070.1:0-8093 GCA_018397035.1 Candidatus Bathyarchaeota archaeon
ATTTCCCATTATTTTTTCACTAGGGGTTCTGTTGTTTCTATTTTTTCCGTTTTTTCCAGTGGAAGCTTTCTCTGGAAGGCTTGGATGGGTGTTTCGAGGGTTTCAATGTTGAGGCTGAGGTGTGGTTTGATTGTGTTATGCCATTCCACGTATTCCTCTATTGATTTGAATTGGTGTTGTTTCTGTTCGTAGACGCCGTAGAACCTCTCCAGTTTCCCGTTTGTCTGGGGGTGGTTGACTCTGGCGAGGAGGTGTTTGATGCCTCTCTCAGCCAGGTAAGCCTCGAACCGGCTTACCCCCTTCTCTTTCCGCTCTCCTTCACTAGCATAGAACTGGCTTCCACGGTCTGTCAGGATCTCTCCTGGACATCCGTACCTGGCTATGGCATACTTCAAGACCTGGATCGTGTTTTCAGCTGTGGCTTCCTGGAATACGCCATAGCCTAAGATTAGCCTGGATGCATCGTCCATGTATGCTATCCACCAGCGTCCGTCGCTCAGCTGCTTCCAGTCTGTATGCCAGAGGCTCATACTCTGCTCCCTCTCATACCTGACCCACTTCCGCCTCCTCTGCTTGCTGGGCTCCGGCAGGTCTCTACCAGCCTCCTTCAATACCATGTGGATCGTGTTATGAGGCAGCTTAACCTGGTAGATATCCCTGAGTACACGCTCCAGGGTTAAAGCGTTAACCTTGAGCTCATCATAAACCTTCAAGACTAACGCAGCATCATGCAGGCGGATCGGTTCACCCTTAGGTCTGCCCGGGGTCCCCAGTGTTGGAATGGTGCCTGTCCGCCTGTAAGTCTGCCACAGCTGCTCCACCCGTCTATGTGATACCCGCTGGATCAAAGCTAACTCGCCTGCACCCCTCCCCCTCAACTTCTGCTGGATTATCCAGCGTATCTTCCGCTCATTCAGCTTAACCATAAACCGTCTATGACGGGTAGTGAAATATTTCTGGGAAACGAGAAGTAATCGTGAGCTGGGATAGGCCGGACAGAGTAGGAGCTGCCGTGCTGAGTTCTAGGGCATACCGGAAGGCTTTCATCGCTGAATTCCGCTTCTCATGTGAATGGAAAGAGTTGCTGTGAGAGGAACCATGGGCTCAAAGACCGAGGCGAAGTATCTGGTTGAGATCAAGACCTCCAAGACCCGGTTCAAAATCTCAAAGGAGAAGGGGGATTCACTGAAGGGCATCATCGGTGGAAAGACGCTCGCGAGAATGAAGAATGAATATGTTGACTGCCCAGTCACCTCAGCAACCAAGCCATTTATAGAATGTTTTTCATGTGGGAATTTCATCAGAAGAGTGAAGGGGCAGGTACACTGCCAGGGAGAGCGGATCTAGGCTCAGAACCACCCCCGCTAAGGATTGGACCTTCTAAGCTCAAGCGAGACTAGGTAGCGTCTTGGGGCAACACTCTTAACAATTCTTGCCGCGCCTAGGGCAAGTCCGTACATGTCAGCCAGGGGTCTCACCATTGAAAACATCCGCTCAGTCGGGGATTCGCCCCTATCTACTTGGATGAAATCGTAGTACTGGATGATCCCCTCCATTCTCAGGGCTGAAACCGCGGTACCCAAATATTCACGTGACTTAACGGGCAGAGGCAGGAGAACCCTGTTCATCCCGCACAGGAAGAGGATTCCGGTTGCTTGGGCGGCATCGGCCAACACAGCGGTGACCCTCCCTCTTACCCGGTTTAGCAGGACGTTTATCAGGCACAGCCGCGTCGCCTCGGGATTGATATCTACACTGTATACTTTCACGGGTTTCTTCCTAGAGATCTCTATCGAGAAGGTTCCAACACCACTAAACATGTTAAGAACATGTTCCATTGGGCTGACGCTCTCTGCGACCAATCGACGTTCATGAACTAGTCTCGGAGAGAAATGGGCTGCCGCCAAGTCTATGAGGAATAAACAATCGTTCTCCCGATGCAGTGTTGACGTTCTATTCTCTCCAGCTACGAATTCGAATGTGCAGAGTCTGAAGAGCCCCTTGACAGGGCCAGACTTAGCAAGAACAACGCTGAGATTCCTTCTGTTCTTCATTATCGACTGTGCCACATGCAATCGTATTTCATGAGAAATATCCTTGATTATCGCGATGTCTCCGACTACGTCATATCGCAGCCTAGTTAAGGAGGCTGAACTGCTGGACCTCATGGTTCAAAACCTTTAACTTCATCAACGGATTCAATAGGGCGAGTAGAAAGATGGACCCGATAGAGAAAAAGTTTGGGCAGGGCTTAACCTACGAGTGCGTTAACTGCAATGCGAAGGTAACTGCTGAGCAGCTTTCTGTCACGCCTGAGGTGAAATGCCCCATCTGTGGCTACAGGGTTTTAAGGAAGTCCCGCGCCCCGATAGTGAAGCATGTGAAGGCAAGGTAGAGCAGCTCTAGGAGACGATACCTGGAGATCCCGTTCTATGGGTGTATCGGATTACGGCATAGACTCCTTCTCACTCTCACACTTCAAGATCTCATATCCGACTCTCGTGAACTGGAGATGCCTAAGATGCAGTATCTGTTGCCGAGACACGCCCCGACACCCCCGCCGCATAAGGCTTCTATTGAAGGAGGCGATCGAGATCTCAAGGAAGACCGGCATTCCAGTAGAACAATTCGCTCGCAAGGCACAGGATCAGAGATACCCCTACGAGATGCGCAAGAGATATGGATCATGCCTATTCCTTGAGGGCAGATACTGTAGACTATATGACTATCGCCCCTTAGTGTGCCGATTCTACCCGTTTGAGATGGAAAGCGATGGGAGCACGCTAAAGATACTCTTTGCGGGAGAGGCTTGCCCCGGGAGCGGACGTGGCCAACCTCTCGGAGAGCACTTCTTCAGAAGACTCGCTACCCACGCGATCGAGAGACTAATTCAGCAGCCAGTCCTACCGAAAGTCAGGCTCTCCCAGCGCTGCTGGTTATCGAGAGGACATCCCTATCCTTGACAATGTAGTCGTCGCCGACCCTCATCCTTGATCTCGCTTCAGTCGCATAGAGAAAGTTCCTTGCTAAGTCTGAATGGATCATCGCTGCAAACTCTCTGGCGGTTGTCTTCGAGGGCACAAGGTACGCATCAGGGAGCACTCTCCCCTTATGGTCTGCAAGCTTCTCCAAATCCTCGACCGGGTACACCACAATCATCCCCAAGAGTCTGAGAAACGCGGAGTTGATCGATTCCTGGACACCAGTGGACCCCCATACGTCTAGGATCACCTTCTGAATCTTCTCTAATGCAGCTAGCTGTTCTTGAGTGAGCCTCCCGGGTTCCAGAATCCTGAAGCGACCATCACCGGGTTTGTAGTCGGTCATCATCTTTTCTTCTGAACGTCTCAGGACAAGTTCTGCTTCAGCGGAGCAGGGTACGACCTCATAGCCTAGGGCTCTAAGTCTGGGCAGGTTCTCCTCCGACTCCTGGACATCTATCTTGTTTGCAGCGATAAGCATGGGTTTGGCTATTGATCGAATTGTGTGAACTAGTCTCAGGAGGTCGTCTTCGCACCAGCTTTTGTAATCATCAATATCGAGGCCTGATTGCTTGAAGCCATCCTCAATGTGCCCACGTCTGATCGCAAGACCACTCAGACGGTCTGCAATTGCATCCAGAAGCTCTTCTCTCGCCAGACTGCTTCTCCGAACTACTTTCTCCCAGTCTCTCTTCAATATGCCAAGTAGCCACATGTCAAGTTCCCTATCTAGAAAAATTATATCGTCGACGGGGTCATGAGTTCCCGGTTCGCAGACTCTGCCTTCGACATCGGTCCCTCCTGAAGCATCCACGACATGTATCAGGGCGTCAGCCGTCATGATCTCATCAAGGAACTTGTTCCCAAGCCCTCTCCCCCGCCAGGCATCGGGAACTAAGCCAGCGCAGTCGACGAGCTCTACAGGTATGAGTCGGACACCATCTTCGCAAACTGAGTTTACAGGTTCATCATCAACGCCGAGTTCTCTGCAGACACACTGTACACGGACGTAGCCGACCCCACGATTCGGTTTGATAGTTGTGAAGGGGTAAGCAGCGATGGGCACAGTCGCCATGGTTGCAGCTGAGAAGAACGTTGACTTGCCAACGTTTGGTTTGCCCACTACTCCAACCAGGTATCCCAAGAGAGCGTCAACACTCCCAGACTATTCCTTTCTCGGTAGCGGCTAGATACGTCTTTCCGGGTCTAAAGCTTGCTGACGCAGGCATCGAAGTCAGAGACCTCTACCAGCCGCATGTCTGGGACGTTCAACGTCAAGGCGCTGCCATTCCATCGTGCTCAAGAATGAAAGTTAAAGTATGATCTTTCACTAATCGCACGTCTTATATCGACCTATCCGGTAAATGATCTTGGGTTCTGTCTTGGAAACAGGCATGTTTGCCTCACCAGGGTACAGGCCGTTCCAGGCAGCCAGTGAGAATAGCGAGGGCACAAACGCGCTTTACAGAATCACAGCGGCAACCCTTCTGCTCTGCATGAATCGTTTTAGATCGACGAAATTTCCGGCAAGCACATTATACATTAAGAAGACGATAGAGGCGGTTCGTCACAGGCTTGAGAGTTATCTCGACAAGGCTCGATGCCTACCCGCCGATGAACTTCTGGCTCACCGACTTCTGAAGAAGAAGCACTACTACTACGGAGCATACCTTGCAGCCCTCACCTCGCTGCCCATACTCTCATCAGCCGGGAGCCAATCCATAGTCCTTTCTTCAATGGTAGCTAAGACTTTCGCTATCACCAGCATTAAGGTCCTCGATAACATTCATGATAGGCTCTCAAGCAAACAAGAGGCTGTAAAGTCGCAGAGGAGGCATCTGAAAGCTTTCACAGAGGAGTCATTCGACTTGACGTGCCAAGAGAGCTTCTTGGGCAAAGCCGAGAACTCCTGCATGAGCATGGCCAGGTGGACCTACGAACTTGTGGCTGACGGCCTGAACAGAGAGGCAGAGACGTCACGGATCTATTCTAGGGACTTCGCTGATTACATCGACGGCCAGATAGGGTCCCTAGATGAAAAGATTGAGGGCGCTTCACCAGCCACAACAATCCAAGACTACATACGAAGAGTCAACGAGAAGAGTGTCGGAAGAATATGGATCGATATCGACTTCTGCTTCTTGGAGAAGGCCCTCGGCAGACTTGAACCTGCAGAGCTCCAGGCCGTTCTGAACGTAAGGATGGCGGCCGACTACTTCTTCAAAGGCTGCAACCTCTATGATGACGTAGCAGATTTGGAGGAAGATCTCAATCTCGGCATATTCAGTAGTGTCCCTCTGCTTGCCCTAGACAGGGGCTTGATAGATGAGTCGGACCTGAAACGTGACAGCCATGAGTTGCTGAGGATATTGAAGCAGAGTGGCGCCGTAGATGAAGTAGTTGAACTCGCCGACTTGATCTTCCTGCAAGGAATGAAACCGCTGGAGGAAGCTAAGGAGTTGAATGAAGTAATGGATATTGATGCCATAGTCTTCGGAGCAAGGATTTTGAGAATGTTTGCTATTCGGAAGTGGCTCATTCACGAACGTAGCCTGAACAGTCTCTGCAGGACAGTCATCTCCTTAAGCAGTCCGAGAATGTATCACATCTCTGATCCGATACTCGCCTACTCGAGATACATCTAGAAGACCGGTATGAGTATCGCCCTGCCGGGACTGGATGAAATGTCCAAGAGAAGATACGACGTCGTAGTCGCAGGTGCTGGAGTAGCGGGAAGCGTCGCCTCCAAGCTCATAGCTGAGAGAGGCTTCAAGGTTGCGCTCATCGAGTCTAGGCCGAGTTCATCCGTTGGCACCAAAGTCTGTGGAGACGGGGTTGGGATTCATGAGTTTAATCTAGCAGGAGTCGCATTACCGAGAGCCGAGGTCGAGAGGACTGTTCGAGGAGTCAAGTTCTACTCCCCCCCTGAGAATATGATTTTTGCAATACTTGGGCCAGGAGTGACATTGAACAGGCATGCCTTCGGCCAGCGTTTGCTCCAGGAAGCACAAGACCAAGGTGTCGAGTTCTTCTCCGAGAGCGCGGTTACTAGGGCCTTGCTGGAGGAGGACAAAGTCGCAGGGGTGGTCGCACGACATTTAGGTAGGCTGGAGGAGTTCAGGGCGGCGGTAACGATCGATGCAACAGGTATCACTGCTGCTGTAAGGAAGACCCTTCCACCCTCCTGGCCTGTGGCAGAGAGGCTCGACAGGTCGAGGATTGGAGTGGGCTATAGAGAATACCGAAGAGTAACTAGTGAATTCGAAGATTACTGCTCACTCTACTATGACTGGGAAGCTGCCCCTGGCGGGTATTGCTGGATCATACCGAAGAAGGGCAACCTAGTGAATACGGGCTTACTAGTCCCATGGAGTCACTCAATAGCAACTGGGCTCGAATCGAGGTTTGAAAAGTTTCTTCGGGAGAATTCAGCTTTGAGGGATTCAGAGTTTGTTCGGTCCGAGATCGGACTCGTTCCCCTCGACCACCCTTTACCCACCGCTGTCGCCGGGGGGTTCCTCACAATAGGTGATGCTGCATGTCATGCTAACCCGCTCAACGGAGATGGGATCGGCCCGGCTATGCTCTCGGCTAAGATCGCTGCAGATGTGGTGGGTTCCTGCCTAGGGAGGGGCGTCAGTAGCGTGGATGCTCTCTGGCGATTCAATGTGGAGTATATGAGAGTGCAAGGGCATCGATACAGTGGAAACAGAGTCTTCAGTGACTTCATGCGAGGGCTCAAGGCTGGTGAGGTGGTGTCGCTGCTCAAAGCTCTGGGAGTCAAGAAGGAGTATACCTCCGGAGACCTATTCAGTGAACTATCATATCTTAACAGGCTGCAGATGATACTCAGGGTAGGCGTGAGGCCGAGGTTCATCTCTCACCTCTTGGCTACCATCCGCCGAATGCGTGCTGTCTCGACGCACTGCAGAGAGTACCCGACAGAGCCTTCACGGTTCAACCGTTGGCGGACCATACTGGACGGATACATAGGAACCCAGATACGGCGGCCTCATACCTCTGGCATCATCTCTTCCTGAGGTGGAAAACACAAGAAGTGTCACCGGCCGCTTTGCATCGGACCTCGTTACAAGTGAAGCGTTTCTTGAAGACGACGCTACAGCAACCGATCATAGTCCCTATCAGGAGCTGGCACACAGGAGTTTCACTCTTGACCCCCGAACATATGAAGCAATCACGCACTTCAATATGGAATAGGTCTTCCGAGAGTCTTGAGATCTTTGGCTTCACCCCGTAACCGTAGTATATGGCAAGCGATAGAATCTTCGGCAGGTACTTCAGGTCGAATTCACGCCTTATATCCTCCCCCAGCTCTCTGAATGTCTCAACAGCAGCTGTCCTTGCGGTCATATCTTGAAAGTAGGTTTCGAACTCTGAGAGCTCTCTTCCAAGTTCCTCCTTCTGCATTCGGTCCAGCATGAAGGCGTGAACTGACTTCCTGAGGGCATTGTATACCGCCATAGGGATCGTATGCTGTCTCTTCCTGAGCAGTTGCAGAGAGACTGGCGTCGGCAAGAAAAGCGCGAAACGCGTTCTAGAACTCAATTGCTTCTCTGGCGGCGCAGGTTCACCGGGCTCCGTAGGCTCAAACCTGACAAAGTCCCTCAGGTTCCACAATGCCAGTTTTCTCAGAACCTCGTCAGACTCCTCTGGGAAGTAGCAGATGACCTGGTCTAACCTCCAGCCTACTAGTTGGGAGAGGAGCCAGCGTTCATGCAGACTCAGTTCTTCAGAATTGGGCTGAGATTCACCTCTGACGATCCTGGCGGAATAGAGGTTTCTTCTTAAGAATCCTATTCTCTCTTCTATGACCGTCTCCTCTTCTCGTGGAAGGGTGTCTGTGAAGGACCCTCTCCACTTGATCTTGAGGCGCCCATCCTGAACGATGAAGGGGAATTCCTTCATATGATACTCAGGACGGCAAGTTCCTGTTATCTGGAAGGACAGTAGGCTCTCCTTGTCTGTCCTCACCACATCTATCGATATCACTCCTGAAACCAAAGCTTGAAGTTTCTTCTCGAATACAGGAAAGGTCGCTCGGGGCAATGTGAAGAACTGTGTCGTCTGCACATCAGGCTGCTGTTGAGACAT
>JAGTQV010000070.1:8121-8263 GCA_018397035.1 Candidatus Bathyarchaeota archaeon
TCACTCTCTTTTACTAGCAGGTGTGGTAGGTAGTGATGTATCACTATGCCTTGATCGCCAGCGGCCCGCCTACATCTCTCAACCTCAAGACTCAGCTCAGTTAGATCATGCAGCCTGTCGAGACCTATCCTATTGAGGTGGA
>JAGTQV010000003.1 GCA_018397035.1 Candidatus Bathyarchaeota archaeon
CACCCCGGACGGAAGAAAGATAGTCTACTGGTCACTAGCATCAGGAAACCCAGACATATGGATGATAAACAGCGACGGAACCGACAACACCCAACTGACGAGAAGCCCCTACATGGACGCCTACCCAACATGGAGCCCAGACGGAAAGAAGATAGCCTTCGAGTCAGACCGAGCAGGAACCTTCGACATCTGGCGGCTTTCCTTGGATGATCCCATAAGTGTCGATGTTGATTTTGGGAAATGTGTAGTCCCAGGAAGCACGGGGAAAGCTTCTCTGACGATCAGATCGAGGGACATCCATGGCATGCTGATGGTGGAAAAGGTCTGGTTGCACTTCGACTGGGAGGGCGAGGAAAAATACGCTGAGAGGAGCTCTCCTCCAAATATTCTCAAAGCGGATGGTCTAACTTGTATAATCGTTGAGTTTCCAGTCCCTGAGAGCGTTGAGCCAGGATATCACTTCTACGACGTCAAGATCCAGTATACGATAGATGACCAAGCTGAATGGCGCAGCAAAACTTACGAACTTACAGCCAGAGATCTAAAAGTTGGAACTATTCAAGAATATGATTGTCATACTCTACATGTCCAACTTGGCTCTGA
Source organism: Candidatus Bathyarchaeota archaeon (assembly GCA_018397035.1). Taxonomy (GTDB): domain Archaea; phylum Thermoproteota; class Bathyarchaeia; order 40CM-2-53-6; family RBG-13-38-9; genus JAGTQV01. The sequence continues at coordinate 604 of JAGTQV010000003.1, forward strand.
GCTGGACCAGCTCTATAGGGGCGCAATTAGCCGATCTATTGCTCTTGGAGTGACAACATCTGAGGTCACAGTTTCTCTCAAAGGCTACTTTGACTACCTTCTGACGAGAAATAGAGAGAAGTTTCAGGAAGCAAATGAAGAGTACTGCAAGGCCAAGGAACTGTACTTATCTGAGGATTACGATGCCGCGTGGTCCACTTTCAGAAAGCAAGGACGATCCTCGGTGAGCCAATATCTGAACCCGTAACGGAAACAAGATGGTCTAACTTTCTAGTATCAGTTGCAGCATTGTCTGTCACCGTTGCGCTGACGATCTTGCTGATAGTACAATCAAAGAAGAGATTGGCCACGAAGTAGAAGTATCCACGCTTGAATATGACATAGTGGATCAAAGCATTTTCTTCGTCACCATAGAATATTTTTTTCTGTGAATCTAAACCTGTCATATCTTTCTTTTCTACATCAGGAGGTAAGTTCCAGCAACAACAATCAAGGTTGAGGTGATGACTCTCAGAGAGATCTTCTCCTTCAGGAACATGCTTGACATTACTGCAGCCCAGACGGGTGAGGATGAACTCAGAGGAGCCGCTCTTGAGGCACCTATGAGCTGTATACTGAATAGAAAGACAACGCCAGCAAGCGTCATCCCTAAGATGCCGGACAGAATCAGAAGGATCAGGGCTCTCCTGTCCAAGTTTGAATTCTTGGACTGCAGTCTTGAAGCGGTAATCAAAACCAGGCTCAGGAGGGGGAACCGCGCAGTGTTGGCTTGTATTATGCTGACGGTCCTAAGTCCTGCGGCTACGAGTGTGGTGCCTATAGACCAGAGAACTGCTGCAGCAAACGCGATCATGAGACCTTTCCTTCGATTGGCTTGCTCCAGCTTGACGTTACGTTCTGCGAAAACGATCGCTATTCCTGCGAATACTAAGACTGAGCCCACGAGGTGTTTAAGGAGGAGGCTCTCCCCAAGCAGTAGCGTTGCGAGAGCCATCACAAAGAAAGGGTAGGAATACCCGATCGTGTAAGATCTTGAGACGCCGATAAGACCTATGCTCCAGTACAGACACGTATCCCCCAACCCGAATCCTATCAACGCCGCTCCGATGACTATAAGCGATCCGTAGAGGTCCAAACTGAATAGGTCGGGAAAAGCTCCCATTACGAGAGAGACCAAGAACATAGAGATCGATGCTGAAGACGTTCTCACTGCGTTTGCGGTTAACGGCGAGACTTTCCTCAAGGTCTTCGCAGCAACTATCGTGGAACCAGCCCATAGGAAGGCTGCAATGATCGAGAACAGTTCACCCAGCAACGGCGTCAAAGTGAGCGCCTCTATTATCACTTAGCAGTCTTAAGGTTTGATGAGTATAGGCGAATGTTCCGCCTGAACGCATACAGCTAGTATAGTCTCTGGGCTCAGTCTTCGTAGTAAAGGGTAATCAGCATGTACACCTGCCCCCTCGCATTAGGAGGTTCTCAGGAACTGGGAACTTGGTGATGTCGCAGATGTAAAGCACCGCTCTTTCCATAATGGCCCTTTTGCCATCAGGTGCGTTGGAAGCTTTTCTGTATAGAATTGTAAGCTCGCTGACGGTGTAATCACCAATTTGTATGTCAGCAAATGTTAACAATTTTCAGATGGAATCTGTTCAATTATTCCTCTTCCAACGTCAAGCGACTTCAATTCAAAGAGTTAATAGCTAAGACGCAGTGTGATGAACTCATGGTCAAGAAAAAGAAGAAAGGAAGGCGAAAAGGCACAGGGCGAAAGTGGACCGTAAAGGGAAGAGTGAAGAGAAGGATCAGAAAGACTGGCAGGGCCGCGGGTAGAGTTCTGAGCAGACTATAAGAAGAAGGCAACGCCACTTTCGGCGTGGTGGCCCCCACCGATAATGTATGCCACACGCGCCTTATACCACTTCAATTTGATCAGGGCAGTGCCCTTACAAGAGAAATCCTTAAGCCTCAGGTTTGAAACGATCGTCAGACTTGGAGACTCCGTCTGCCTTCTGACTGATCATTACTAGCTTGAAGTTTCATCAATGATTCGTATCGCTTCACCAAGGCATGGAGTGCGGTCACAGCCCTTTCAGGTGATGGGAAGACCGGTATCCCCATCGAGTGCATCTTTTCCTTCTCCCTCTCCTCAACCTCTGCGCCGCCCACATAACAGACTACTACGGGCTTGTCAGTCTTCTCGACAATTCTCTTCACGGCCTCGGCTGCGCGAGGAAGAGGATCCGCGAATATCGGCATGAAGGCGTTGATCTCTTCGTCGGCAACGTTCTCCTCCATAACCAGCTGGAACGCTTCACTTGTGGTAGTTGTGACGTCAAATGGATTGCTGAAGACACAGTGGCTGGGTAATAGCTGCCGGAGCCGTTTCTCTGCCCTCTCTGAGATTGATGGCAGCTCCAGTCTGATTTTGTCAGCAAGATCAGAAGCCAGAATGCCTGCTCCGCCTGAAGATGTTACTACAAGTGCACCTCGGCCTTTAGGCAAAGGCAGGAATGAGAGAGCCTTGGCGAAGTCGTAGAGCTCCTCTAAGCTGTTCGCGGTGAGTATCCCGGATTTTCTGAACGCAGCCTCATAAACCTCGGCTCTTCCTGAGAGCGACCTCGTGTGCGAGCTCGCGGCTCTGACGCCCAGCTTGCTCCTGCCACCCTTCAGGGCTATGATCGGCTTCTTCCTTGAGACTTCTGAGGCTGCCTGAATGAATTCCCGTCCGTGATCGATGCCCTCAACATATATCGCTATGGCTCTCGTATTTTCGTCATCGGCAAGGTACCTGAGAAGATCTATCTCATCAACATCAACCTTGTTTCCGAGGGAGACGCATTTGCTTACTCCGATTCCCTCCTTCTCAGCCCAGCATTCGAGGGCCGTGCCGACAAGTCCGCTTTGGGTTACTATCCCGATGGGCCCCTTCTTCTTGACACCGACCCACATCGACATTCCAATGTGAGGATTATCGACCCCGATACAGTTCGGTCCAACCAGTCTGATCCCGGTCTCTCTTATGATTTGAATGAGTATCTTCTCCAGTTCCTCTCCTTCTTTGCCTGTCTCACGGAAACCTCCTGAGATCACAACTGCTGACTTAACCTTCTTGCGTCCGCATTGCTTCAGCACTTCTGGAACTGTCGGCGCGGGCACAACGATGACGGCGAGATCAACTGACTCCGAGATCTCCTCGACGGAAGAATACGAGTTCAGACCTAGTATCTCTCGAACCTTAGGATTGACCGGGTAGAGATTACCTTTGAATCCGGTCTGAACCAGATTCTTCAGGATTAGATAGCCGACCTTCTCTGGATCCCTTGACGCTCCCACAATGGCGATCGACTCAGGCTCAAAGATCGCCTTTATGGCCTCGTCTCTCAAGACCGATCCTTCACTCAGGTTAGGTGGATGATATTCAACACAGTGCCTGCGCTAGTTCTGACTCCGTTACATAAGACTTTTGGGGTTCACTCTACACATATCTTGGGAGCTGCTTTGAGATCGATACTATGGAGTCCTTGAATCAGGGAAGACCTATCATTGCGCTGGAGGATGTCTCGCTCCAGAGAGAAGGGGTGAGAATACTCGACCGAATCAACTGGTGGGTGTTCCCAGCTGAACACTGGGCGATCATCGGGGAGAACGGGGCTGGTAAGACTCGACTGTTGGAAATAGTCGCAACCTACCTGTGGCCTAGCCGTGGCAGGGTGGAAGTGCTGGGGAAGGAGTTCGGCAAGGTTGAGTTGCATCAACTCCGTCAGAAGATAAGTTGGATAAGCTCAGCACTCGAACAAGAACTACCGCAGCGCCAGCCTGTACTGGAAGTGGTGCTCTCCGGATACTTCTCGACCCTACGATTGTTTGTGAGGCCTCAAAGAGAAACTGTTGAGCGTGCGCTGACGCTTCTTCGGCTTGCAGGCCTACAACATCGTGCAAGACAGATTTTTGCTACACTATCCACAGGTGAAAAGAGACAGATACTTATCGCCCGGGCAATGATGAAACAACCGAAGATACTAATCTTAGATGAGGTCTGCGCAGGCCTTGATCCCGTGGCGAGAAGAGGCTACCTCAACTCGGTGAGAAGGCTGATCAGGAAGGAGTCGAGCATCAATGTGCTCTTTGCCACTCACCACCTCGAAGAGATCTTCCCTGAGGTCACTCATGTTCTCGGATTGAAGCGTGGGCAGATCTTATTCTCTGGAAGGAAAGAAGATCAGTTAACTCAGAAGAACATTAGAGCCTTGTTTGATGGCGGTGTGAGACTGCGTATTTCGAATGGCACCTATTACTTGGAGGTTTGTTGACAGTGTGCTCCAGATGCTTCTATACAAGATGAGAGTGGAGCTTTTTCAAGAGGAGGATCGGCCTAGTTACCGCTGTGTATTTCCAGCTAAACGGCGCATTATAGTCTTATAGCCTCTATTCAGCAGGCTGATTCTAAGGAGTATATGGGTTAAAGCCACGATCGTCGACATCGAAATTGCCTGCGAGATCAAGGGTGGCGTCTCAGGTTCAAGGTGGGGCGCCTCACACACATACGCTAGGTCGCCGTGTAGTTAGTGAAGGAGCATATACAGAATAGCATAGAGAGCAGCTTGTTTCTGGTGCAGCGAAACAAACTATCTCTTGATCTTTCAGTTGCACGTGTCCGGTCAGTCGTAGAGTCCAAAGTCCAAGTATGCTAGGGTGGAAACTCAGTCTCTTCAGGATGAAATTGAAGCAGATAAGTGGTGATGGAAGTGGAAGTAAGGGGGGATCCTCCACTCAGCCAGGTGGCGTTGATCACTATCCTTTCTCTTTGAGGTCCGAAAAACTCTATTCTGGCTATTCCTTGATCCAGATTCAACTTAACCATCTTCGACCATGTTCGATCAGGGCAAAACTTGCAGCGGATTCTGGCTGCCCCAGAGTCTAGACTGATCTTTACAGTATCATTCCTTGTCAGGTCGACTGCTCCGCTGCTGTTAACGGCCTCGACTAGAATGTCTTGCTGAGTTCCGGTAGTTATCGTTCTCGGAGCATGTATAAGCAGAGCTACGGCCCCCGTCGATTCCTTAGGTGTGAGGGATGGCCAAAGAAGGGCTCCAACAACTACCGTTACCAGCAGGAGGGCTGACAAGACTGAGCGGGTAAGTTCTTCCTTATCGACGTTATTTTGCTTCTGCACTGGTAGTTTCAACTCCTATCGCTGTCCAGTCTTGGAGGAGTGTCGAGTGTCAGTTGTCTTGATAACTCTTTCTAGCGTTCCAGCAGTTCCAATGTAACCCCGTTAGGATCGCGGAAGTTGGATATCCTCCAGTAAGGCTTCTCCTCAGGAGGCCTCAGTGCTCTACGTAACTTCTCACTGGATACGTCTGCTGTTGCATAGATCTTCGGCTGAAACTTGAGAGGGCCATCAATATGCTCTACACCTTTTCCCTTAAGCTCAGTCACCGCCTGATCCATGTCATCAACTCTAAACCCGAGGTGCCATACCCCTAGCGGTTTGTCCTGTGAATAGAACTCGTTAAGTTCGATCAACTGATCGTCAAGATACAGGTATGCAACACGCATCTTGTCAGTCTCGTATTTCCTGAGGACTTTGAATCCCATCACCTTTGTGTAGAATTCGAGTGATGCGTCACGATCCCTGACCACTATTCCAATGTGTTCCAGAATCATGTTCTTCGGCATCTTCATCGTCCTGTTGAGGCTATGTTCATAGCTTCATCCGGTTTTTTAGCTTTGCCAAGCTAAGATGACTAGGCGTCTAAGCAGAGGTGCCGCGTACATCGTGGTATTCGGCGAATGTGAGTCTCTTCTCCACCGCAGAAAACCTTATCATTATGCCGCCTCGAAACGGACGGCCATGAGCGATGCAGCCATAAGCGGGATACTGCAAGAAATCTCTCGATCGATCTCAGACCTTCAGGGGATACCGCAGGTTAAGAAGCTTGTCGATAAGGCCCTCAAGCAGAAGATCGCGGTTGAAGAGATAGTTGAGAAGGGCTTGAAGAGAGGGCTGGATGAGGTCGGGTCCAGATACGAGAAGGGGGAGTACTTCCTCTCCGAGCTCCTGTATGCAGGAGAGATAATGACGAGCCTTTTCGATGTCCTCAAACCACACATGAAGCAGGATGTTATCGACCGAAAAGGAACCATACTGCTAGGCACCGTAAAGGGTGATATGCATAACATCGGCAAGAACATCTTCGGCATGATGGCGCAGTTCTCAGGCTTCCGGGTCTGCGACCTCGGTGTCGACGTAGATTCCAAGACGTTTGTCGAGGAGGCAAAGAGGACTGGTGCAGACATACTGGGCATGTCGACCCTTCTAACCTCGACGCTGCCAGAGGTCAAGGTCGTTCTTGACAGATTGAAAGAAGCCGGCGTCAGAGGCAGTATAAAGGTGATCATAGGAGGTAACGCGGTTACCAAGCAGTTTGGGGAGGAGGTCGGTGTCGACGCAGCTGCCCTAGACGCGGTTGAAGGACTCGAGATATGCAAGAGGTGGATGGCTGAGAAATGACTCCGAGAGAGAGAATAAAAGCAGTACTCCACCACCGCAAACCTGACGTCCTCCCGTGGCTTGAGAGCTTCTATGAGGAGACTGTCCTCAACTGGTTCAAACAAGGACTCCCCCCTGAAAAGATCATTGTAATCGAATGGGAGATGGGAAGAGGCGGAACAAACCTATACAATTGGCCTGCTGTCAAAGGCTTCGACGCATACTCCTACTTCGGATGCCACGGCTTCTACGGGTGCGTCGTTCCAGTTGACATAGGTCCACTGCCCAGATTCAAACAGATGGTGCTGGAGGAAGATGAAAGGTACCTGACGGTTCGAACTGAGACAGGCGCGATCGCCAAAAGGATCAAAGGCGAAGAAAGGACATGGTACAGCATGCCGATGTTCACAGAGTTTCCTGTAAAAGACCGCAAGACCTGGGAGGAGTATAAGAAGAGGCTTAACCCTGAGGATCCCAGAAGATACCCTAAAGACTGGAACAGAGACGATTACATAGATGCCTTCGAGAACTACCAGAGAGGCCCAACGATGCTGCGGTTCAACGGCTTCTACGGCTTCGGTGCCGAACTCATGGGGATAGCACCCTTCAACATAGCCCTATACAAGGATCCGGAGTTGATACATGACATGGCATCACACTGGGAATACTACATAAAAGAGACGATACGTGACGCTGTGGAGACACTCAAAGAACGGATCGACATGATCTTCTGGTGGGAGGACATGGCTGAGAAACACGGACCGTTAATGTCACCGAGACTGTACAGGGAGTACTGCCTCCCACACTACAAGAACCTGACAGGCTTCTTGCGAAGAAACAACATCGACAGGATAATGGTTGATAGCGACGGCAACATCAAACCTATTCTAGACCTATTCCTTGAAGCAGGGATCACAGGGCTGTGGCCGCTTGAGGTCAACTGCGGCATGGACGCGATCGAGATCAGGAAGAAATACGGAGACAAGTTCTTCTTGATCGGAAACTTGGATAAGCGGGAGCTTGCGAAAGGCGGTGAAGCGATGAGGAGGGAAGTCGACTCGAAAGTTCCAGTACTAAAAGATGAGGGTGGATATGTCCCGGGAGCAGATCACCTGATCCCACTAGAATTCACTCTGGAGAGATTCATAGAATACTCAACATACATGAAGAAGCTGCTGCCCTACTAGCTTCGAAAAATTCAAGCGGCGGAACTTTAGGTCTGGTATGGTCTGGCGCAGAACAGGATCCGCTGGAACCACAGGAGAATATGCAATACATCAAGCGGTGCATGCTCAAAGCATTTATCCATCAGAGAGTTAGAGTGATAAAGAGTTCACCCAAACCATCATCAAGTGTATTATGGTTGAGCAAGAAAACGGTAAAACATGCTTTTCTCTTGGCGGCTTTAATACTTTTGATCATCGGATCATACCTCCTATTGGAACGACTGAAGATTGGCCTACAGGCGGACCTTACCAAAGAACAGAGAGAGGTCGACACCTACCTGCGCAGCTACTATCTGGCTTACGGCAACAGATCTACCTCAACGCTTCTTACACTCTTTGATGAGGACGCGATCCTTTCAGCCCCTGACGGCACCATCTGCAGAGGCGCAGATGAGATAAGGTCTTACTTCGACCGGGCCTTCATGTCTTATTCAAGCTTCACTATCACAAGGATAATAGTCAAGATCGAGGTCCGCGGAGCAGATGCTAGTGCAGTATACGAGACTAGGGTGAGGCCACGTACCCTATCTGGAGACCGTGAACCCCCCCAACTCTTCTACAGGGACACCTTCGTTTTGAGAATGGTAGACAGCACCTGGAGGATCAAGGCTCTGCTGACGGAGGTCAGCCAAGCCAAGCATCTGTTCTGAGAAAAACCTCCCAACAGACCCTGTTGAGGCCAACTTCAGAATACTGATTAATGAGCAGGCGGTGCTTCATCCTTCAAGCTAGTGAAGAGTCGTCAAATAGGACAGGGAAGTGGTTTGCAGGATCTAAGAAGCTTCAACTTGAGTGCAGGTTCCTTAGCATATGTGCGCACCCCGCAACAAGTCACTTTCGGAACAGATGATCGAAGACAAGTTGTAACACAGTCGAATCAATATATGTGGATTAGAAGTTGACGCGAGATTCCGGTTCATTCATTCTCGTGACAGGGGGAACAGGACTTGTCGGTGCACATGCAGCCAAGAGACTTATCGAAGAAGGCCTCAAGGTGGTTCTCTTCGACCTCAGCCCAAGACCTACAGATTTCATTGAAGGCCTAGATGCACCTGTTGTGAAGGGGGATGTCAGGCAACTTGAGGATCTATTTGAAGTCGATCGTCAATACCCAATCTCTGAAGTAGTCCACGCGGCCGCGGTGCCTTCAGAGTCTGCGTGCAGAAATGATCCAGCAGCCTCATTCGAGGTGAACGTGAAAGGAACGTTGAACGTGTCCGAGTTCTCGAGGATGAGAGGCTTACGTATGATCTATGTGAGCTCACAGGCGGTCTATGGGGATCTTCATCATGAGACCTTCACACCAATCATGGAGGAGGAGTCGCCTCAATTGATCTCAGGAATATATGCATCACAGAAGCTGATGGGTGAGATCATAGTCAGATCATACTATAGAATCTACGGACTGGCCGCGGTGATTCTTAGACCGTCATGGGTCTACGGGCCTGGACAGAGAACGGTCCAGAACCCGGTATCAATCATCCTAGAGAATGCGGTCAAGAAGAAACCCTTCATCCTGAAGGAAGGAGGGGATCACCCGCTGAACCTAACCTACGTCAAGGATCTTGCTGAGGCGATACTCCTCTCCACAAGAAACAAGAATCTGAGACATCTGGTCTTCAATATAGATGGGGGAAGACTGGTCACTGTTAGAGATGTCGCGGAGGCAGTCAAGGAGGCTGTCCCAGGGGCTGAGATCGAGGTAGGGCCTGGATACTGGCCTGTGCTCTGCGAGCAGTCACCTGTAAGAGGTGCAGGAGACTTGACGTTGGCTCGTGTAGAACTTGGCTTTACGCCAAAGTTCTCCCTAAGTCAAGGTGTGAAAGAGTTCGCCCAGTATCTCGTCGCTCGATCCTAGTTAGTGTCTATTCCATTCAGATATCACGCAAGCGCAAACTAGTAGCTTCTTCAAGAGAGTATTGTCTGGCTGAGTCCTATCCCACAGCAATCTAGCTAGACAGTCAAAGCAGGGAGATTTAGAACGGCCTTTAGTCGACCTCAAGCGGTTAGCGTAAGCCCGATCGAGGGCCCAGCCCCAGCCCATTATCTTCTGGTCTAGCAGGTTCTGTGTTAGAGTTGATAGTGATAGATCGTTTCAAACTCGAACGTACTCGAACTCCGTTCATATAATTCTTGAGAGTGTTGGGATCTGGCAATTGATGGATATATCGGAGGGTTGCCTCCAGCTCCAACATCCTCAAGAGAGATAATGGGTGCGACTCATCGAGGGGAAGCCTGACACCCAAATGATGCAAGACCTATACAGAATAAAAGTATAAGCTGTTCCGTGGGCCAGTACTCCGCAGCAGCAAGAGCGGTTAGCTTTCGGTATCGCATATATTCAGGGTGCAGTACCTAAAGAGTGATCTCAAATAGGGGTAAGGTAAGACGTCTGAGACCAGACAGATCCTCCTGTTGCTGCTGATCACGTATACGTTGGCAGGTGCAGGCTTGCTTGCAGTTGTCGTTTTTCCTGCAGCAGTAAATGATTCAGAGGGAGGCATAGAGATAATAGATTATCAGGCTACATTATCGTTGAATGGGACACTAAGAGAGAGATTCGTGTACAAGATAACAGCAGACAACAGGTACAGGATGCTGTATAGATCTTGGGAGGCCCCTGTCGTAGCTGGTGATTTTGGCTCACCGAACATTCAAGTCCTTAGGATAATGGCGCCGCTTCAAGGGATCTACACGTATACCAAGGACTACTCCGGCACCGTGCATCTGGATCCTGAAGATGAGACTGTACACAGGGATGTGATGATACTCGCTGAACTGAATGAGGTGGGGGTTTTCAAACCGGACTACTTCAACCCAGGGATCTATGCGGTTGAATACGTCTTCGCTGTCCATCCACCGATAGAGTGTGATGATGAACTCTGCCATCTAAACCTGAGACTCGCTTCCAGTCACATGGCTTACGCGAAGGTTACGATCACCATTAAGGACAGGGATAAGATAGCCGCATTCTACCCTCATCCGCCAACATTGACCGGAAAAGAATTCGGCGAAGATATAGTCATCAATGGATCCTCCACTGAGAATCAACTTATCGAAGTCGAGTTACTGCTCAGGAAAGACGCTATATCGGGGATGAGCGGTTTCCGGAGTCATGTGGAAGATGTCAAGGGGAAGACGGAAAGAGCAAATCTGCTATACTCTCTACCTTTCCACTTGGCCGAGTTCATGAGGCATGTTACGTATCTTGTTGTCTCAGTGACGCCGCTGGCCTTCCTGTACATCTACAGGAGATATGGTGTAGAGAAGTTCTTTGATGTCCCCCGATACCTGAGTTTCGTACCTTACAGGAGAAAACCGTGGATTGTCAACATGATCTTCAGCGGCGATGTTGCCGACTTCGACCAGAATGGCTTCTATGCGACGATTCTTGACCTGCACGCCAGAGGAAAGATCAAGATCGATGTGAGAGATCCGTCTAAGGGGAAGGAAAGCGGATTGTCTATACGAGTGATTGATCCAGCTGGCGGAGAAGATGACTATGAAAGGAGAGTCATCAGATTCTTCGCAGATGATGCAGGAGGAGTCTTCGACACTGATAATGTGAATGATCTCTTGGAGAGGGCTAAGACTATGACAAGCGCACCCCCAGAACTTACAAGGATGAAATATGGTCTCGACTCCCTAGTCTCCTACAGGAATGAGAAAGTCGTCTCCACATTCGCGGTCAGTGGAAGAGGAAGAATAGCAAAACTGCTTCCTATCCCAGCAGCGCTCCTGTTCGTGAGCATTATTCTGATGGCGCTCAACCCAGACGTCTTCAAATTGGCTGTGGGCGCTACGGTCCTCAGCATAGTTGGCATCATCCAAGTCTGCATTGGGATTACCTTTCCATCTACACTATTCGGCAGATGGAACAAGGACTATTATAGGGAGAAGCAGGAGTGGGACTCCTTCAGGAACATGCTCTCCGACCTGGCCCAATTGAAAAGGTATGCGCCTGAGGATCTGTCTATTTGGGGTGAATGGCTCATCTACGGAACAGCGCTCGGTGTCGGGGACAAGGTTGCTGAGGCCATGAAGCAACTACACATCAATATGCCAGAGCTTGAGACTTTAGCAACTGTGCCTGCTATAGTGCGGCCAGTGATATTCACACCTATCAGGACTCACTCAACCTCGAGCAGTACGAGTGGATTCGGCGGCGGAGGGTTCGGTGGGGGCGGAGGATTCGGGGGCGGAGGGGGAGGAGCTAGATAGGAGCTAAGTCTGACAAAGGCTAATACTAGTGATGAATACTGGGGGATGGTCGAAAGTTTAGGGCGGAAGCTAAACAGCAACTATCATAGGAACCCTGACTAAAACCGATTCTGAGCTGCCGCGCAGGGCAGCATAGTAGGGATCAAGCTGATGGTGGAGTAGTCACCGGAGGTAGAGGTGTGGGGATCTCTGGCGGTATTGATGACAGGTGACTAGGAATAGCCAGTAAGTGTACCATCTGTTTACTAGAGACTCACACTTCATAAGACAAATGTTTTGAGCAAGAAAGTGTATACTCTGACTGGAGGATGAGATCTTGGTCGCTAAAGGCGATCTGTACAAATGTGATGTATGCGGGATAGTATGTGCTGTAGATGACATATGTGGCTGCACAGAATGCGACCTAATTTGCTGTAATACGCCAATGAAAAGAGTGGGAAGAAAGACAACCGGGAAAGCAACCAAGAAAAAGAGAAAGTAACCCGCATCATCAACTATTACCTCAAAATATCCTCTCTTTTTGCAAGTCTGAATGCTGGTTTAATGTAGCGAGCAATAACTGGATTTGTAGTGATGATATTGGTGGCATGTAGGAGTGAATGTTGAACCTCAGGTTCAACTTGAATCTGTGTACACCATTAGCTTTAGCTCGGAACCATTATGCTGGGAAGCTATGTTAGCTGTTGCTATGCCGAGGTGTTATGTCCGCCAAGACCAGCACACGCATGAATTAGTACATAGTTCAGCGTTCGCTGATGCGGTGGGTCTGACGGGTTTTTGATCATTTGTCTCTGATCCTAGACTTCAATTTCTGGGATGACTGGTTTGATTTTGAACCTCATCGGTCTTTGAAGCAACCTAGACTTCGTCCATTCAACAGCCAGCATAGGCATCATCTTCCACAGTTCCTGCTGTGTCAGTTGAAGTATAGCACCAGACGGCAAGGTTACCATAGACTCTGAGAGCCCCGGCATAACCCTGAAAGGTTTCCGTAGACTACCCAATCCTGAATATATGAGCTGTCTGTGGACGATGGTTACTGATGGGACTTTCACGCTAAACCTGTGCCAGCCTCTGAAATGAAGACTTGGCAGCTGCTGTCTTGGGGTGGGATCCGCTGCGACGAGACGTAGCTCAACACTGCCCAACTTGACCCTGCCCTTAGCCTCAGTACTGACAGCGCCAAGTTGCTCCAGTAGGAGCCGCTCGTCTTCTGATGGCCTGAGGGACGTTATCTGCACGGAGCGGACACGTGGCGTCTTGGCTGGGTGGCAGACGATGTTCATCTCCGGAGCCGGGTTGAAGGTCATCTCATCCAGTCCCGGGGCGTCGATCTCTACGGAACTCAAGACCCCAGATTCTGGGCGTTCTCCCTCGACGTGACCTAGAAGCTCGAGGGAGACCTTTCCAACATTAAGGAGTGCCACTGGTATAGAGGTCTGGGCTTCAGCCAAATCGAATCTTAGGAATGGTCTCAAGCCAATTCTGGAAGCAAGCTCTCGCAAGGCCGCTTCGATGTCCGGAACGTTCGCGATGAGTGAGTCGATTTCCAAGCAATATTCCTGAAACTATCCCTACCCGAGACAGTTATATTCCTTATTGCGAGCGCTAGATAGACGAAATATTGACAGATGCCTTTCCCGTACAAATTGCCGTTGCAAGTAGCACGATGGTATGGGAAGTGCTTTACAGGGGCGTCGCTCAGTTCATTGTATGAGCGCTTTTGTCTGTGGTTTGTGCATGCATAGAGACTCGACCTGTGCGGCGATAATGGATTGTGATGGTGTGGTTGAGCACCAGCCGCGGTCTTCGGTGAACGTTAGCGAGTTTATTGTTTTCTGCTTCCATACCACACGCCAATCATTTATGTAATGGCACTGTAAGCTTTTGAAGGATAGGCAGTATGAGGGCTAAGCACATCGGTATTGTAGCGTGCAGTGCGGAAGGGGCCGCATTATGTTATCGCACGATTTGTTTGGAGGGTGAAAAATTGATGGGAAGTTACGCCCATCCCGAAGTTACCATGCATACCCATCCACTAGGTGAATACATGCGACGCATTGAGGTGGGCGACTGGAGAGGCGTAGCCAACCTGATGTTATCCTCAGCAGATAAGCTTACAAGAGCAGGAGCCGACTTCGCGATATGTCCTGATAACACGATCCATCAAGCATTCGATCTTGTTGTGCAAGAATCGCCAATTCCATGGCTTCACATAGCCGAAGAAGTAGCGGCCGAAGCAAAACGTAGAGGCTATCACTGCCTCGGAATCCTAGGTACACGTTTCTTGATGGAGTCCAGCGTCTATCCAGACAAGCTCGCTATAAAAGGTTTAGAGAGCAGGATACCCAAAGCGGAACAACGTGAAAAGATTAACAAGATAATCTTTGAAGAACTGGTCAGAGGCATCCTATCTTCAAACGCGCGCAAATACTTCTGTAGAATAATAGACGAGTTCAGCCAGTGGGGATGTGATGCTGTCGTGTTGGGCTGTACCGAGATACCTCTTCTGATATCCCATAAGGATTCATCTCTGCCAGTACTAGATTCAACAAGAATACTTGCAAGAGCTGCCTTAATTCAATCAACATCCAACATTGACGCGCCCAGATGAAACGGACTATTGTCTGTGCCAAAGCTAATGAGCATCCATGAAGGGGGCTAGGTCTCTGTGTCAGTTCTTCTGCGTGGCAAAGCACGCACACCTCGATGGTGCGGGGAGTGGGATTCGAACCCACGAAGGCCTGCGCCACAGGGTGTCTCAGGCCGTTCCTGCCACCACCTAAGCCTAGCACATCGCGACCATGTCGCGGTGCCCTGCCCCTTAGACCAGACTCGGGTATCCCCGCATAGCCTCCCTCTAATGGTTTCATACATGTTATATCTTTATCCCGCTAGGGTAGGCGGCGCCACAGAGACGCCGGAACCGCCGTGTATTCTCTCAACAACTTTGATTAATCACCCCGTAGGGATTCTATTGTGCAGACTCTCTAGGCAGCAGGCAAGGAGGCACAGGTAACCTTTGGGTTTGCCGACCAGCAAGGAAAAAGCAGAGAATACCACTCTAGCCTTCAGCCGAGTAGCCTGCTCCGACGTCAGCATAAGGATAATGCTCCTTCTGGAGAAGAATGATAAAGGTGCTTCCAGAGAGGAGTTGATGAGGCAGTCACTCGCGGGTAATGAGGGGATCTTCGAGTATAGCATCAATGAGCTTGTGAGATCTGGTCTGGTCTCTTCTGACTCGCCGTACGTACTCACCAGTTCCGGTAAAGAAATAGTTAGGAAACTGAGGTCTGTCCTTCCTTAGCAGCTTCTCTGCTTCAACAGCTTCGGGGCAGCGGATTTTCCAGAGGACTCGGTGCCTGCCAAGTAGTGTATTATTCTTCTGCCTTTTTCTCTCAATTGCAGGAGGTGGTGCTCCGGGCGGGAGTCTCATGACATTTCTTCGATGCCATTTTGAACCCGCGATCAACGGCTTTAGGGATGCTCTCCTCGCATCGAAGCCCGAAAGGCCGCTATGCTGTCGGTCCAGCACGGCTAACCGGGCTACACCACCGGAGCACTCCTAGGAAAGCAAATACCTCTGACCTTTAAGCTCTTTCTAGATCGAGAGAGATCTGGGATGATCTCACTGGAGACTCGGTTAGCAGAAGAGGCTGATCAGTATCTGATGCTGAACTTTTGAAATTCCCCTCTCCACTCTTCAGAGTTGACCTCCACGTTTTTGACCTTAGCCCCTAGGGAGCCCTTCTTGCAGAACTTCAGCATCTCCTCAACTGCCTCCTGATCCCCCTCGAATACTGCTTCGACGCGTCCGTCAGGCAGGTTCCTGACCCAGCCCTTAACCCCTAGTCTGTCAGCATGTTTCTTCGTCTCATGCCTGAAGAAGACGCCTTGAACAAACCCGCTAACGTAGACGTGTACTCTGGCCTTCATCCATATCTCCCCAGGGAACCTCATTCTTCACGACGAACTTGGAGATATTGTTTACCCACCCTTTCTAGAAAGGTTTAAGACTGAACATCGGTGCTTACGAACGTTACTCATGTAGAGGCTAATTGTCTTGCCTCAGCATCCAAGGCTTAGAAGCAGAGAAGTCATCGAGGGAATCGATAGGTACGTTCACCGTGCACTGTTCAAGTGTTCAGGATTTACAGATGAGGATCTAAGCAAGCCGCTGGTTGCCGTGGTCAACTCATGGAATGAACTGGTTCCAGGCCACATCCACCTGAACATGTTAAGCCAGCATGTGAAACGTGGGATCTTGGAGGCTCAAGGGACCCCTATCGAGTTCAACACGATCGCGCTCTGTGACGGCATAGCTATGGGTCATGAAGGGGTGAAGATGTCACTCCCAAGCAGGGAGCTGATAGCTGACTCGATCGAGATAATGATCGAGGGGCACATGTTTGATGGGATGGTCTGCATCTCGACCTGCGACAAGATTAATCCTGGGATGCTGATGGCTGCAGCCCGGCTGGACATCCCGACTATAATGGCTCCTGGAGGGGCGATGTATCCTGCATGCCCGGGATGGGGGTACTATAAGGGCCAGAAAATCACAGTGGGGCAGCTCTTTGAGGTTCCAGGTCTTCTTGAGGCTGGGAAGGTCACCCCTGAAGAAGCAGCTTACCTGGAGGAGATCACACTCACAGGTCCAGGTGCATGCGGTGGACTTTACACCGCCACCACAACTCAGGCTCTGATAGAGGCTCTCGGAATGACGCTTCCATACATGGGGACGACGCCTGCTGTCGACGCTGCAAAGATACGCCTATGCCACGATATTGGAAGACAGGTAATGACGCTTATCAGCAAGGATATCAGGCCGAGCCAGATAATGACGCGGGAGGCCTTCGAGAATGCGATAACAGTCGACATGGCTCTAGGCGGCTCCACAAACACTATCCTCCACCTCAAGGCGGCAGCGAACGAACTCGGCATAGACCTCCCTCTTGAACTATTTGATGAGGTAAGCAGGAGGACCCCTCATCTCTGCAACATGTCCCCTGGCGGGACATACAAGATAGTTGACCTGCATAGAGCTGGGGGGGTGCCTGCCGTCTTGAAGCAGCTCGGGGAACTCATACATGGAGACCTGCCTACGGTGAGCGGCAAGACCATCAAGGAGATAGCTGAGTCTGCTAGAGTAAGTGATGATGTCATCAGATCTAGGAGAAGCCCAGTTCACAGGGAAGGTGGACTCGCGATCCTCAAGGGGAGCCTGGCCCCAGGTGGGGCTGTGCTCAAGGTCTCGGCTGTAAACCCGAAGATGTACAGGTTCAAGGGTCCAGCTAGGGTCTTCGACAGTGAAGAGGAGGTCGTCTCAGCAATAAGAGAAGGCAAGATATCCAAAGGCGACTTCATCGTCATAAGGTACGAGGGGCCGAAAGGCGGCCCTGGCATGAGGGAGATGCTGATGGCGACCGCTATGCTATCAGGCATGGGCCTCGACGAGTCTGTTGCTTTGGTGACCGATGGAAGATTCTCAGGAGCGACGAGGGGGCCATGCATAGGCCATGTCTCACCTGAGGCTCTTGAGGGTGGACCTATAGCAGTGGTCAGGGATGGTGACCCTATACTGATGGAAGTAAGCTCTAGGAGGCTTGAGCTGGAAATCTCTAGGGATGAGCTGCAGAAGAGGCTGCAGTCCTGGAGGCCGCCAGAGAGAAAGGCTAGACGTGGATACCTCTCCAGATACTCTAAGCTCGTCACCTCAGCGGACAGAGGAGCGGTCTTCACGTAGCCCTAGACCAGATACTTCGGAACCTTTCCTGGTCTACATGAAACCTTCGGCTTGAGTCCAATACGACTCATCCTCTCAGCGACTCTAGGGTACATTATCACCTCCTCAACCTCCAGACAGCCTGCGAGCTCGGGGGCGATCTCTGAGAGTCGTTCTTTGAGATGCTGAAAGCTCTCGGGCGAGGAGAAGGACCTCATGACCGCAGGATGGCAGCTGACACCCTCATCAACCAAGTTCCTCAAGGCATCGATCTGAAGCTTGAAGCCTATGGGTGAGGCGCCTGTCAGATTCCGGAACTCAGCCTCATCACAACCCTTCAGTGAAACCCTGACATGGAGAAAATTGAATTCTGAAAGCTCACTTGCGTACTCCCTTGAGTGGCCGAGTAAGATGCCGTTTGTCTCCAGGATGAAATCTAGGGGCTGAAATGAGTCAAGTTCCCTGAGGAGTTGGGTGAGATGACTCTTGGAGATTGTCGGTTCACCTCCACTCAACCTGGCCTGCCGATAACCCTTCGAGATGGCGATCGACTTCAGCTTCGAGGCGACGTCACATGGCTTATGGAATGACCCTGTTCCGGCAGGATTGTAGAGGACATCTGACTTGACCCAGCAGAACTTGCAGGCGAGTCCACACCCCACGCAGTCTGCTGTCGCCACGCCTCCATACCATCGATCAGGCCTGAAACGCCAGTACTTCCTAGCCACAACTTCGCCGTCAAGCTTGGTTAGGAGTCTCTCAAGTGTTAGGTGCCGCTCAACAGGATCATAAGTTGAAAGATCCAAGAGACGGGAACCTGAAGGGGCTACGCAACTCCTTCCCATGAAGCTTGAGCCAGTGACACCTGGGACTGGACTCAGCCTTTACTTTGTGAACTTCGTCATCTTGGTACCGCAGATCGGGCAGATCGCTTTCAGGATCGGCCTGCCCTTGGCTGTCGTCTCACGCTTGACCGCATTGTCGTCAACTGTCCTCTTCTCTTTGCACTTTACACAGAACATCTCTGCCAATACAGTAGTCTCCTTGTCCGTGAAATCAAATTACCAGTTTAATAAAAGTAATGGTCAGATACATGTTTAAGACTTCTAGATTAGTTAGACGAAGCTTTTGTCTTGCAATCATCAGACTTCTAACATGAACTCATATATCCATTACTTCCAGATGCCTCTACCACTTAATAGCCAGCAGGAATCGATCATTTCCGGGTTAGTTCTTGTCTTCAACGACTAGGCACGAGATACTTGCAGGGGCAGCGGTCAAGATGTTTCTGAGACTTCTTGGCGACGCCCCGAAATGCCGATGCGGCTGCAGTTGTGAGACACGGATCTTCCTGATCAGGCACCTCAAAGCCAAAGACTTCAGGGCGAATCAACTCTTTGCGGAACTATTCGATGAAGTGCTCTCATAGTCCCTATGTGCGGTATCCCTCTGGAATTGTATATTGCCGGGCTGCAGTTAACCTGTCTCCGCCACTTCCAATTCTTCCGAATCTCCAGTATCGACCTAAACAACTTGCAGGTTATGGGCGGTTCGCCAGTGATTGGATCTAGAGCCGTGATGACCGCTGTGGGCGTAGCCCTCAACCGCATATGCTCACGCTTCTCTTGGTAAGTCATATATACATGTATCTGGGACAGATAGCTACACGGAAAGGGAGAAACAATGAAGGCAGAGACAATCGGTAGATGGGCTTTCATAGTCTTCGTCATAATTGCAATACTGGCAGGGATCGCTGCGGGCGTCGGAGGCAAAGCTGCACTCGGCTGGGTCTCACTGGTAATGGTTATCCTAGGTATCATCGTTGGCCTAACTACACTTACAGAGAAGGAGACCATACCCTTCCTGACGGCTGCGATCGCACTGCTTGTGGCTAATGCCGGGTCTGTCTTCCTCGTGATCGACGAAGTTGCAAGTCCTTTGGGAAGCATCATCAACGCTATCCTGAACAATATAGCGGCCTTCGTTGCGCCTGCAGCTATATTACTTGCAGTGAAGGCGATCTACAACCTAGCGAAGGCCTGAGCAACCCGGAACTTCCCCCTTTCTTTTTTGTGAGCCGGTCAAGATCATTTGCCACAGCCTTCTTCCTCAGTAACGCATAGGACGCGACGGCTGCGATCCCGAAAGCGACAAGAATGGAAATAGTATGCTCTGTGGTTGAGCCGTCAGTAACGGCTTGGGACGGTGAAGTGGTCGCTTCAGGCATTTCAGGAGGCAAAGTCTGAGTCTGTGTAGATTCAACACTTTGGCCGGCCACCCATAAGGATGTGGAGTCTAGAGCATAACTGTAGGTTGTGGATCTGGTTCCTTTCTCGCTGGTGGTGTGCACACTGCTTAGGGCTGACACCAGAAGCCCGGTAGTCCTCTCAAAGGCGAAGCTATGTTCTGCTGTTCCGTTTGTCTCCAGCCAAACATCTCGGCCTGAATATCCTGAGTAGCTGAGGACTATTACTGGAATACTTGCACTCTGAAAGGGCATTTCTCCATATGACACAGAACAGGCGACCTTTCCGTCGATGGCGTAGTATGAAACTCTCTGCCCTTCCATGAGGGATGTGGAGATAAACTCTGTTGCGGGCATACCTCTGGTGGAGTTGTCCTCAGACTCTCGATCATTAACTTCATCCTTAACCCTCCGCGACATGTAAGTGAACGCGTTTCTATCTATGGTTGATTTGGTAGTGAATCTGTAGTGTTCGCTTCGCATCTCCTGCTTGTAGTATCCGCTGCCGGATACTGAGAGATCTATCTCTTCTCTCTTTTCGACCGTCAGGAAAGAGCTGCTTAGGTTCGTTATGGTTGCTCGTCCCGAGACGATTATGAGAGTTGTGAAGTTGCCTTCGTAACGGCCGGTTCCCTGGAGTTCGTCCTTGGTTGAGGCGTGATATGTCCAGACCGTACCTTGAACTAGGATATCATTAGGTGTTGTAGCCGCAGTGGTGAGAGTGATATTCAGAGACAGAAACAAGATCACGAGCATAAAGGTAGACGTATGTCGCATGAATATTCCTTCGTATTGTCTGGAGACTGGACTTGGTTGATTGTGATCCTTGATCTAAATGATGGATTATCCTCTTTTGCTTCACAGGAACATTCGCATCTCTGTAGTCGGTTTGAATCCAAACGACTCGTATAGGGGTCTACTCGCTTCCACAGCGTGGAGGGTGAGGGTCTTGAATCCGTTTTCTCTGCAGTACTGGACTATCCTGTTAAGGATCTTTCTGGCGAAGCCTCGTCTCCGGTATTCAGGCTCAGTGTATATGCTGTGCACATACACATAGCGCAAGGTGTCGTCTTGCGGTCTCGGCGGCTGTTCATAGACAGCTAAACCACCGCCTGCGACGACTCTACCGTTCTCATCCTCGATCACCCAAGCCTTGAACATTCCAGAAGGCATCATTTTCTCTATATACCTCCTGTAAGCCTCGTCCATAGCGTCGAGGGCTTTCTCGTCCCTTGCGTTGGCAACCTCGACCCACATTAGTCGCCTCTGGCGGACTAGGATCTGAACATCGTCCAGAGTTGCTTCGCGAAGGGTGAACTTCTGCTGATCTCCAGACAATGAGAGTCTCTCCAGAGTAGAGACAGATCGTCTTCTAACGTTATTCTAAAGTCTTTCCATAAACCAGCATGATGACTGTCTACGCGGTCTGTTGTAGTTTCTTTAAGAAGAACCAAGAGTGATTCAACATAGTCAACCAGACCTGCAGGTCAGCGTTGGCAGCTCACTTTAAGGATAAGGGTGTTGATCGAACCGTTTCTCTTCGAGTACCCAGGTCGTAAGCGTGAGAAAGAGAAGAAGACCTACTACACCTTCCTCGGCCATGACGCTCTGGTTGCATGGCGTGAGTACTTCGAGAGGCTTAGAGGATGGCCTAAGGAAGGCGAGCCCATCTACCCTCGATGAGACCAGAAAGAAGATAGGCAAGTTTGCACTCTACCAGAAGACCTTTCGACTGCTGGAAAAGCTTCACTACATCAAGCGTGGCGGCCACTCTTCGAACAGGTACGGCTACAACCTGCATGAGTTCAGAGACGTAGCTCGAACCCGCTTCATCTTGAGGATGAGGCTGCCAAGAACCGCAAGAAGGTCTAGTACCTAAATGAACTAGGGCGCCAACGCTACCAAGTAAGCGCTTATCGACTTCTGGTAGAGAATGCCAAATAGAAAGTCCAAAAGTCTTAATGTTAATTTTCAAACATTCAAGATTTCTCAACATTAATGACTGAGACAGAGTGGCCCAGCAGCACCTGAGCAAGCTGTGGAGATGGATACTCCAAACCGCCCTGACCAAGGGTGATCCTGACGTCGTTCAGGGATCCTTCACCATCACCAGAAAAGGCCTAGCTGGATGCTGGCTGCGGGAGAACTACAAGGACACCTAGGCTCAAGATGACCTGACAAGAGCCAGAGCAAATTTGAGGTATCGTTGACCCGAAGCATCCGCAACCTGCGCAAGAAAGGCCTAGTTAGAACATTCGCATTCGAGAGACCGCTACAGAGTAGCCAAGATCGAGAGACCCCTCAAGGAGCTCTCGGGAGCAGACACAAGTCAGGAGGACACGATAATGAACTTGTATGAGAGCGCAGGACAAGCCAGGAAAGAAGGAAAGGTCGCCCTGAGAGAACTTAAGGAAGACAAATCTAAAGGCAGCATTCAACTCATTGCCCTGACAGAGAAAGGCAAGAAACTGGTTAGATAGAGAGAATCAAACATATCAAAAAGCGTAAGTTCTATAATGCTGCTACTACGCTGTTAGTCCGAGGAACCCTTTCCATGTCAGAGAAAGCCCGTCAACCACCGACCATCACTGAAGTAGTGAGTGTGGGTGACAAGTATGAGATAAGACTCCCTGAATCTGTCTGTAAAGCTTTCGAGATGACTCCGGGAACCAGGCTTCTTCTGACAGCAGATCCAGCAGTTGGTGAGATCGTGATGAATGTTGCAGCCCGCCCAGAGTCACTGCTTGCCGAGGCGAGGATGGTGATAGATAATCATCCCGGCGCCATGGCTAAGATCACTGGAAAGATCGCTGAGGAGAACGTGAACATTGTGATGTTTCTGCTGCCAGCCTCTGCCAAGGAGACGATCAGCGGAACTATGCTCCTCGACCTATCAAAGAGCAAGAAGACGCTGAGAGATATCGAGAAGACCATTTCAGGGTTGGATGTTGTGAAGAACATAACCACCAAGCTTCTCTAAGAGCTATCTTGAAAGCTTTGTTTAGGACCACCAAGATGAGTTAGATAGGATCAGGTGAGGATCAGGTTGTTCAGGACCACACCTATGAAAAGGCTCTACGCCGCGGTACCACAGAGATTCGAGGACGACCTGCTTAAGACCATTGGAAGACTGGGGACTGTTCAACTTGTGAGCGACTATACGATCAAGGGCTTCAGGAAAGTCGAGAACCTGGAGTGCTGTGAGAAGTATATCAAGCTCCAGCAGAGGATAGGTTCCATACTGTCTTCGCTTCCACCTGAAGAGGCCAGGCGTGAGGGTTTTCTTCACAGCCTCAAGGAAGCCTTCTCCGCCACACCCTTCATCCAGCCATCGGCCAGGGCGGAGTTACCTGAGATCGAGGGCTACATCTCTGAGGTTGAGGCTAGGCTTGACCGGAGGCTCACTGTGCTTGAGAGCCTTCGAAACGAGATCGAGAGGCTGGAGGATCTGAAGAGGCGGCTTCTGATCCTTCAGAAGCACAACCTCAGGGTGGACCAGCTTGGCGACTTCAGATACATGTTCGTGAAGGCGGGTCTTATGCAGAGGGAGCTCACGCCGAGACTCAGAGGATACGCTGAGGGGACGAGTGTAGGCTTCGCAGTCTTCCCTGAGACTAGGACAGAAGACTTCCTTATCGTATGCGGTCTGAATGAGGATAGACAACATATCGAGAGTGCTCTCACACTCCTCAACTTCAGCGAACTGACTTTTCCCAGCGACATCGATCCTCACCCTGGTGATGCTGTTCAGAAAATCTCTTCGGTGGTTGAGCAGAAGAGGAAGGAGGCCGAAGAGATTGAGAGGAGGATAAGGGAGATAGGTATGGAGTTTCGGGAGAGATCAAAGATCTACGGGCCTACAGTCTGGGAGAACATACAGCTCGAGGAGGCGAGGTCGAATCTTAGCAGAACCAGCAGGATGAGTCTGATCCATGGCTGGGTTCCAGCCGGGAAGGCCAAAGAGGTCTCTGACGCAATCCTCCAAGTAACGTCCGGCGCAGCCTTCGTGAAGCTGGAGGATCCAGGGCCGAAGGATAAGCCGCCGGTTAGGATAGAGAACAGGGGTCCGTTAGGTTCATTCGAGCTTCTGGTGAGACTGAGGGGGCTGCCAGACTATAGAGAGATAGACCCGACCCCTTTGACCGCTATCCTCTTCTCAGCCATGTTCGGCCTCATGTTCGGTGACGTCGGTAACGGTCTGGTCTTAGCGATCATCGGCTTGATCTTCCTGAATCTCCACCGGGACTTTCTCAAGATACCTGCAGCGGCGATCCGTAGACTAGGCGGGATCATAGCGGTCTGCGGCGTATCATCGATCTTCTTTGGGGCGCTCTTCGGCGAGGTCTTCCTGCTGGAGGGGTTTATACATCCAGTCCTCTTCAGCCCCTTCCACAACCAGTCAGCGATAATGAGTGCGGCGCTCGTCTTCGGAATCATACAGATCGCTCTCGGCCTGGTACTGAAGATCATAAACATGATCAGGAAAGGAGACCTGTACAAGACCCTCTTCTCAGGCATCACATTGCTCTATTATGTGGTGGGGGTTCTCCTTGCCCTGAAATACACCGAGAAGATGTCCCTCTCAGTCTTTGCCGAAAACCTGGCCCTGACTGCAGCAGCGGTCGGGCTCCTCGCCGTGATCTTCTTCTTCCCAATAATCGAGGGTCTACTGGGGGGTGAGCTCAGATTGGTAGACCAGTTCTTGAAGGGCTTCGCAGAGTTCATAGAGACCTTCATCTCGTTCCTGGCAAACTCGATCTCCTACGTTAGGTTGGCGGCTTTCGCAATAGCTCATGGTGCTCTAGGATTATCAGCCGCCATATTAGCATCGACTGTCGGTATGCCCATCAGCTACATTCTGATGAACTTCTTGGTGATAGTTATCGAGGGTCTAGCTATCCTGATACAGTCTATGAGGCTCACCTACTATGAGTTCTTCACGAAATTCTATTCTGGCAGTGGAACGCCTTACAGACCATTCTCTCTTCCAACATTTGCTGCTGTGTCACATAGCTAGAAATCTCTGTTTGCAGAGGCGGGTTAGGGACGACGAACTGGAGGTATGGATGTAGCTGAGAGTTCGATATGGCCTGTAAGAGAGCTGTTCCACGATGATACGGCCATAGGGACACAGGGCTGAACGAAACCTGAGGACATCCGGCTGAAGTGAAGAGCATCACCGAAACCTAGGCATAAACACAGCACCTCAATGGCAAAGCTTGAATCCATACAGACTGATAGATTTGTTCGGTGCGGATTTTGAGAGTACAGTTTCTTGGAGCAGGGACAATAGTTCCAACACTAAAGAGATCCTACTCTTCAATACTGGTGGAGACATCTCATGAGAAATTCCTAGTAGACATAGGCCCGGCAACCCTCTACAAACTGTACAGATCAGGCACAAACATAGAGGAGATAGATCAGATGCTCCTCTCCCACTTTCATGTAGACCATGTTGCCGACTACCTTCCACTGATACATACAAAGGCCTTCAATCCTGAGACAGGAGAGATGCAGCCGAAGGGAACCCTCACCATTTACGGTCCGAGGGGACTATCCCAATTCACCAGAGACCTGCTGGAGAACGTGAGCCCTTGGAAGAGTGTAGCAGATTCTCTTGGATGCAGTGGCTACCTGAGCCTTCATGAGGTTACGGAAGGCGTCTTCAAGAATGGCTCAGGCTGGGTCGGAGCGGCGACACCAGTTCAGCACGCAGGCGGGGTAGCATACCGAATAGAGAGCGAAGGAAGATCTTTAACCTACTCCGGGGACACGGTCCCAGACGAGAATCTTATCAGACTTGCCAAGCAGACAGATCTCCTCATCCATGAATGTTCATTCCCGAATGAGGATCTACTTGTAGGGTTGCACACATCAGCCTCGAAACTAGGGGAAATTGCCGCAAAGACAGATTGCGGCCGCCTGGCGATCACTCACCTGTATCCGGTCTGCGAGGAAAAGATAGACGAGATGATCGAGACAATTCAAAGAGACTACGATGGTGAAGTGGTGGTTGCAGAGGACTATATGGTAATAGATGTCTGAATAGGCTAGAACTAACCGTTTAGCTTCAGCCACCTTGGCTGAACTAAACTGTCAGTATGGATACTCATCAAGGGTTCTTGGCAGCTGATGAGGGAATTCGGTATTCTAGACCTTTGGTGCCATCAAGACGTACCAGGCCCAGACTAGGAAAGCCACATATGCAACAGCAACAGCGATAGGTTTCAACCTGCTCAGCATTGAATTGGACGGCTCGAAGTCGGCTTGGGTCTGTTCGTCGCGCTTCTGTTTCTTCATTTCTGATACATGTCCTTTCCTTCAGAGGAAAATGCGATCAGAATATAAGCGTTTGCATAGATCTGATGTGTTGCGTGACTGGGTTTCGGTGATGCTCTTCGCTTTTGTTGGTTGTCTTCCAAGCTTCGTCCAGCCATATGCTGCTGTGGTTGTTTCTATCAGTATATTGTATAGTGAGGCTTTGATCATCGTCTCTTGCGCTATGTCTTGCATCTTTGTGGCTGAAACGAATTCTTCGAAGGTTCGCTTCAGCCAGCATCAGCCACAGTCATGTTTACGTTTGTAAACTCAGGGATGCCTGAAGCGTCAACTACCAATACTGTATCATCACCGCGGCCTTTCTCATCCTGCTTGGCGTCCGGCCTGTTGACGCGTCTATCGATATTCTTTTGGTGGACGGATACTTTGATTCTAGTGGACTCTCGATATGGCGGACATGCCAGTCTTACCAATCTTACAAATTCATAAGAACTCTCCACGCTGAAAGAATTATCGAATCGGATTCTCTACTGCTTCCAATCCTAACATTACATTAGGGGTATACCTTTTGCACTAGTCTGGTCCTTCAGAGGAAATTTTATCAACAGGCCTAGTAGCGACTTCAAGAGAGGACGTGGCTGCATAGAGGGAACTATGGACCAATACAGCTGCCCTCCTATCAGTCTCAAGGGATCGTTAGAGATTATTATAGTTCCAAATCTCAGGAGTTCCGCAGTCAAAGCCTCTAGGATGGTTGAGGATAGGGATGATGTTCAGGTATTATTCCTCCCTGAGCCGCAGGCTCTAGAGCCATATGTTAGGAGAATTGCAAGCGGCAGCATATCTTTCGAGGATTTCGTCGAGAAAGTGCAGAGCTCAAAACTTGTGCCTGAGCCGATTGAAAGTTGGCTTTACGTTTCTGAGCCGATACTGAGAGCCCTTCCGAGGCTGGAGAGGAACGGGAGGAGGTTGGATATTCGCTGTTACCAGGAAACGAGATCACTCCAAGAGGAATTCAACTTCGCTACTGAGATAGCGTTGTTAACCTACAGGTCGAGCGTCACTGGAGAGGTCGAAGTCGAAAAGTGGATAGAGGTTCTGTCAGACCTGAAGACGATGAGGCAGGTCACCGTCTCAAGGGAGGCAGAGTACATAAGATCTCATTCAAGCTCCTCCAGCAACCTCTGCCTATCAGGTCTGAACGCAAAAGATCTCAGAGATCACATCCAGAGGGGATTCAGGGAAGTCAGAGTCAAGTGTGTCGAGAACTTCTATCACTTCACGCCTCTGGAGATACTGCAATCTAGACTCTCAAAGATCTCTAAGATGGAGATCGAGGAGTTGTTGAAGCTTCACCTTGAATACGTCAACCAGTACGTTCTGAAGAGCCGGAACAGAGATATCGCTCATTACCTTTGGGTCGCTGACAAAGTTCCATGGCTGAGAAACAAGATTACAACCTGCCAAATCGAGCAGATGAAGATCCTCTAGTATGCTGACTTCTTCATTCCTGATATCCGCCTTGGACTTGATCCCTGTATCAGAGAACGCTTTTCGAGTTTTGAACTTAGTTTTCCTTACTCATTCCGAGCCTATTTTTTCTCATGACTTCTTCACATCCTGCATTGCCTGTGTGACTTCTCCAGCGGAAACTTCCGCTGGAAGGCTCTGGTGGATGTACGCTATATGGGAGCCTTCCTCTAATCAGCCTAGGATACCATCTAATATCTTCGTTTGATGGATCCATCTGAGCAGGAGGTCAAGACCTCGTTGAGATACATCGACTTCGTCGACTTGAACTACAGACCGCGAGAGGACGATCTCGTATGCGATTTCAGGGTTGAGCCTATAGGTATTAGCATCAAGGAGGCTGCGGGGGGTGTCGCCGCCGAGAGCTCGATAGGAACTTGGACAGAACTTTCAACGATGCAGTCCTACGTAACCGACCTTCATGCGACTGCATTCATGATCAAAAAGGATCTGGTCAAGATCGCCTATCCTATTGAACTTTTTGAGAATGGAAACATGCCGAACATACTCAGCAGTGTAGCAGGCAATATCTTCGGCTTGAAGGCCCTCAGGAATCTAAGGTTGGAAGATATTCACTTACCCAGGAGAATAGTCAAGGGCTTCAGAGGCCCAAAATATGGTATACCAGGAGTAAGAGAGATCCTCAGGGTGCCTGAGAGGCCTCTTCTCGGGACCATAATCAAGCCGAAGCTAGGTCTGAGGGTTCAAGATCATGCCGTCGTAGCCTATAATGCATGGATTGGAGGCTGTGACATAGTGAAGGATGATGAGAATCTTAGCAGCCAATCGTTCAACCCTTTCGAGGATAGGGTGGTGAAGACACTGGAGATGAGGGATAGGGCTGAGGAGGAGACTGGCGAGAGGAAAATCTACATGGTCAACGTAACTGCTGAGACAGAGGAGATGCTTAGGAGGGCAACCTTCGTTGAGGAGCAGGGCGGCGAATATGTCATGGTTGACATCCTGACTTGTGGCTGGTCAGCCGTCCAGACCCTCAGGGATCATGACCTGAATCTCGTGATTCATGCTCACAGAGCCGGCCACGCCGCCTTCACCAAGAATCCAAAACATGGAGTCGCTATGCGTGTCATAGCGAAGTTAGTCAGAGTTCTCGGTCTTGATCAGCTCCATATCGGAGCGGTCTTGGGCAAGATGTCTGAGAGGAAGAATGAGGTTCTGGAGAACTGTGGCGCATTAAGGGATGAGATGTACGGGCTAAAGCCTGTGCTCCCGGTCGCTTCAGGGGGCCTTCACCCTGCCCTAGTCCCCACCTTGATCTCCATATTCGGAAAGGATCTGGTGGTCCAGGCAGGTGGAGGGATACACGGCCACGCGTACGGGACAGCTTCTGGAGCGAGAGCGATGAGACAGGCCTTGGAAGCCGCCATGAGTAATATCTCATTGAGAGAGTATTCGAGATCCCATGTCGAGCTTGCCAGTGCACTGAAGACTTGGAGGTGAAAACCGAAGGACTACCTCTCCAAGACGAATCTCTCTCTTGGAGGCCTCAGCTCCTTTATCTGGCTCAGGGTCATCTCCATCCTCTCGCCCACGATCACCGCTACCTCTTCACCAGCAGCTGAAAGTGCATCCTCCAGTTTTCCAGCCTTCTCAGCAAAGATAGTGTATATTGGATCTCCACAGTCAACCTTCTCGCCAAGCTTCCTGTGTAGTAGGATCCCGGCTCCCTTATCCTTCGGGGCTCCTGCCAGCCTTGCCTGATCGACCAGCTTCGAGCTGTCCACCCAGAGTACTACTCCCGGCCTCTCTGCCCTCATCTCCAGTCTATGGTCCCCGACCCGGATGTCCTCAGGCCTTATCTCCGGGTCGCCCCCCTGGGCCCTGATTATCTCTCTAAGCTTCTGCTCAGCCCTGCCGGTTCTCAGGACCTCCATAGCCGTCTCTTCGCCTCCATCCCTGCCAGTCATCTCCAAGAGCATCCCCGCCATGTCAGTCGCCTTGTCAATCAAGTCCTGGTCCTGTCTCAGGCCCATTAGGTTCTCAAGAGCCTCCCTAGCCTCTAAGGCTGGGCCGATGGCCCGACCGATCGGTTGTCCACCATAAGTTATCGCACATTGAATACTCATCTTGAGCCTTCTCCCAAGATCGATAAAGTCCTGTGCCAAGAGCTGCGCCTCACCCAGCGTCTTGACCTTTGTCTCAGCTCCTGTAGGCATATCTATCACCACGTAGTTGGCTCCGACAGCCTTCTTCTTGCTGATTATGGACGGTAACAGTAATGGGTCTATGGAGAGGGGAAACTCAACCTGAACAAAGATCTCATCTGCAGGGGCCAGGTGCAGGGCTCCGCCCCAGACTATGCATCCGCCAGTCTCATCCAGGACATGCCTCATCTCATCTACACCGAGATCTACAGGCATCAAGACCTCGGCTCTATCAGCCGTTCCTGCGGCGGAGGTTATGGCTCTCGATGAGCTCTTCGGGATTGTTAGACCGCAGGCTGCGACTATGGGGACGAGGAGGAGTGTGGTCTTATCCCCGGGAACACCACCGATGGAATGCTTGTCGACTATCAACCTCCCTCCGAGATCTAAGGTGTTGCCTGTCTCCACCATCGCCAAAGACAGGTTTGTGGCTTCATCGATATCTAGGGCGAAGTGGTGGAGTGAGGTCACGAAAGCTGTTACTTCGACTTCGCTCAGCTGCCCGCTGACTAGGTCCTTTATGATCTCATATGTCTCTTCACGTGAGAGCTTCCGGCCTCTCAGTCTGTTCTTGATGTGGTTGATCGAGTTCGGTGGACTCGACGGCTCGACCTCGACCTCGTCGTTCTCGTGAAGCCGCAGACGAGCCTGGGCCTCATCATAGACTCCTATCGTACCCCTCGCGACGACCCTTGAGGTTGTATTGACTATCGCCGTCAATTCATATTCGTCCTTCCTGATTCTGATTCTGCCTAGGCTTCGCACGCCAAGCTCTTGAGCATCATGGTCATTCAGGATCGCGATCCATTTTCCGCCAGCATCCAGATGGATTAGTCTCGTCTTCAGTCTCATCATAACTGACCTGACTCCACATGATTCCATATGTTGATATTTTTCTTCATTCACCCTCCAGTCTATGCATCAGCCTTACTCTTCGTCGATCCTGTAGGTCTGGTACTCGAGGATCTCGCTTGGCCGGATTGTTCCGAACATTTCATGAATTATCATTATAGCGCCTTGAGGCGGTATGATCCCCTTCTCAGTAACTATTAGGTCTATGTATTCTGGTGGGGTTACATCGAAAGACGGGTTCCTCACAGAGATCTTTGGATACTTTTTCAGGAAAGACTTTGGCAGGATCTCTGTTGCATCACGCTCCTCTATTACGATGAGTTCACCTATCGCGGTCTCGGGGCTGAACTTGTAGGTCTCAGACGCCACAATGAATTGTGTCCTACTCTCATGAGCAAGGGATGCTATCGAAGCGGTGCCGATCTTGTTTACTAGAGCTCCGTTAGCCGATATCACATCCGCCCCCACGATAACCTTGTCAACTTCATTCATGAAGTAGCGTGCCGCGCTGTCAACTATCACCGTGACCGGGATCCCTTCCCTTGCAAGCAGGGCTGCAGTCTTCCTGCCTTGGAATCTAGGCCTAGTCTCCGTGACGTATACGGAGAACTTCTTCCCTTCGATCCACGCCCTCCTCATAACCGCTGCTGCAGCATCGCTCTGGCAGTGGGTCAGCAATACGTCGCCGCTTCTTATTCTTCTGGAGCCTATCTCACCAATCTTCTCAATAGCCTGCTTAGACTCTTTGATGAAGTCCTCTGCGGCGGCTAAGGCTACTGATCTGAGTCTCTCTAGGTCAGCGCCTTCCCGCCTTGCACTGTTGACCCTATGCATAAGGTAGCGGACACTGTTTGCGAGCGAGACGGCAGTCGGCCTTGTAGATAGCAGTCTCCTCGACGCAGAGTTCATCTCCTTGATAAAGGCTTCTTCATCTCTGGCTCTAGATCCTTCTGCAACAGCCTGTAAGGCCAGAATGGCTGACCGAGCTATTCGGCCGGCGCCTCTGATGTGCATAGCCTGTATGTCAGCAACTATCCTGTTCAGCCTCTTCTCCGGATCCAAGACGGGCTAGCCTCAGAAGTAACTAGTCTACGCCATCAATAACTCTTTCATCAACATTTCAACTGGCCGCCAATCAATCTTCAACCTAATACTTGCAGCCTTAATGTCTGGTTGTCGGCCTGAAGTCCTTCCTGTGCCGAAACGCTGCATCTGGTGAAGTAAGCGGCATGCTGATCAACCCCCCTCGTAAATATCCCAATTTACCGGCTCAGTGTGTGAGCTGAGTCAACTGCACAGAGCAGACTGATCTTGAACATATCCTCCCTGTTCGGTATCTTTCGGTATCTGATGCTTCATGGTTCAATGTCTAGAAGTTAACCTCAAACATCGGTCTACTGCAGTTCATGTCGGCGACGTTGTCCGAGCCTTCAGTGAGTAGTACACGAATGATATGAGAAACCAAAAGATCAAGTCATAGATCAGGTAACTCCAATCGATCACGTACGGGGCTTCTATGTCCACTGTCCTAGTGACGTAACCCCATGGGACCCCCCAATAAGAGGTCCTAGGAGTTGATGGTGGAAGGGGCGCAGGCCACACTACCCCGAAATACTTCATCACAAGCTGGAGTATTGGAAAAACTATCATGATGCCTATAGTCGATCCCAAGCTCTTAGAGAAGATCTTTAGCCAATCCATACTTTTGACCACAATTGAACAGCTAGCACGCAACTATATGAATTGTTCTTATATGGCTTGCTGCGCAGGAAGGAACATGATGAAGGAACACAGGGAGACGTTGAAGGAAGAGTGGTTTTTCAATTCCTGCTTCTTTTCATACTAACAACCATGACTGTCGATACTGCCGGTGCCGGCCCGCGTACAGCCTAAGGATCTCTCCTCGAAGAGTACGCCCGTAACTGAGGAAACAGAAGACTTTTAACAAAAGATCAAGAATCACGTGGCGGGTTAGCGTTGACAAAATAAAGGAATAGAGTTAACCCATGTGGGGTCGTGGGCTAGTCTGGTCTACGCTACGCGGCTTGGGAAAGCCATTTGAGGGCTTCAGGAACCCGCGAGGTCGTGGGTTCAAATCCCACCGACCCCACCAAACTCTTCATCTCTTGCAGCTGTGGTTCGGCGTTTTTCTGGTTGTTGGTTGTGGTTTGATGTTTGAACTACCGGATACTGTGAAATGGGTGGCGGGGTGGGTGTTTGAATTTCCTGAGGGGTAAGATGTCGTAGTTTTATCTCCGACCTCATCATCTTCGCGGTTGGGATCTGGACATCAATCAAGTATCATTCCTCCACCGTTTGTTATCTTGCGATTACCTGGGCAGACGAAAAACATCTTATCAATTCCTCTGAGGCCTAGGGTTGACTTCACGACTTCAGCTATGACCTCGCAGTTTGATGTTCGTTCTCTGGGCTTCCCCTGTCTCTGCTATTTTCCGCTTCCCCCTTCGAAATGAGTATCGGTTGACTTGGTTCGGCTTTTCACCCATTTTGATTATGCTTGCGCAAGTTCGATGTTACCTCAGCGCACTGCCGCGAAGAAGGACATCTGCAATTATGATCGATATGGAGCAGTTGGCATTTGACTGAATCGAAGATACGTAAAGATTTGTATCAATTCAGGCGGCTGGCCAGATCTGCAGGCCAACACAATTTGCCAGATCTATGGCTTTTCTCTGTGCTGAACTTGCTTTGATTCCGGCTGCTAAGGAGGCCTCCTCAAGATCATCTGAGATCTCGAACAGCGGCTTCAGAACCTTCCTAAACCTCTTATAGATCAGCTCGTCTCCACAGACATCGTTGACAAGCTTTCCAAGACTCATTCTCGCCGAATTTGTGACGAGAAACTTCCTAGATAGCACAGCACGCTCCAGGAGTGTGAGACTAAGCTCGTCGCTGCTGAATTGCAGGTAGCTCTTCTCGGTCAGAATCTCTGCGGGCTTCAGTATCGACCTCCAGAATCTGGGCTCATCAGAGCGGAGTTCTAGAAGCTCTGTAGCCTCAACTATTGGGATCCTCTGGGCCAACCTGACCCTCGAAAGACCCAAGATGGTCTCTATAGGCTTCATGAAATACTTCAGACGGCACCCTAAGTACTATGTTGTTGCCTTAACTGTTAATTCGCGGATATAGGTTTTTGGTCCTCAATCTCACAGACCGGTTGCAACTCAAAGAATCTTGATCGTGGGCGTAAAGAAGTGGTGCTTTTGAGTTTGGCTCCTGGCGGGCCGGTAGGTTTTGAACCCAGATAGATTCAAAACTACTTTTTTCATGGAGAGCCCCAATCAGACATATATCTTCTAAATAGTACGGCTCTATGGCTTAGATTCTTTCTTATTGACCTAATCAAGATCAATCATAGATTTCTCAGCGGTTTGTCAGGAATCTTTGTAGCAGAGTTCGGATAGGTTCTCTACTTATCACAGGTACAGTTGCACTCATCCGGAGAAGGACTGTAAAGCCACTCCCCTTTCAACCAGCATATTATTGCACGAGCTGTGGCAAACCATCAAAATACCTACCACAATACCAGAAATTGTACTGCAGAAACTGGAGAACATATCCTCTAACAAGAGCATAGATACTGAAAATGTCGAACAAGGTACTTGATTAGCGAAACATGAGTGTGCACGTCATTCAGACAGAGCATTCACAACTAATCGACCTCACCATTCATAACTGTTCCTTTGAAGAAGCTGTAAGCATCACTCAATAGAACTCCGCGTCTGTGTTTAATTGGCATTAAGATGCTTGCGCGAGGGAGTTGGGGGCCGTTCCATCAGCTTGAGTGACTATCAGCAAGATTTAGTCAACAGGCCTTAGCATGTGAAGTCAAACAGAAAAGTCATAGGAGTATCTGCAAGAAGGCAGATGAATCTGTCCTCGTCAGATACTGCGGATAGACTTATTATTGATGGTCTCCAACAGTGGGATGAGCGTGAAACGATTGTCTATCAAGGTTGGTGATGAGGTGGCTATCCACTTCACAGCAAAGCTTGAGAATGGTAGAGTGGCAGAGACCACACGAGGCAAGAAGCCTCAAAGATATGAGATTGGAGCGGGAACGTTACTGCCAGGCTTGGAGGAAGCTCTAATCGGGTTGAGGAGAGGAGATAGAAAGAAGGTTAAGGTCCCTCCAGAGAAAGGCTTTGGGAAAAGAAATGAAGGGCTGATAGAGGAAGTCCCCAAATCAATATTCAAGCAAGGCCAGAAACTTTCTAGAGGTATGCTGGTGGAGCTGCAGTGCCGTGATGGTGATAGATGCTTAGCCAGCGTTCGCAGCGTAAAGAAGAACTCTGTAGTGGTAGACATGAATCACCCTTATGCCGGTCGAACTCTGAGTTTCGATGTTGAGATTGTGAACGTGAGAACCGCCAGTTCATGAGATAAGAGTCAAACGTTCGTGCATTCAGTAGGGGGACATACGCTGGCATCCCTTACGGGAAAAATACTTAATATCCTAGGTTCTCGCCAACCAGCACTACTGTAGTATCCGTCTTCATGGGCCTCTTCTCAATTATTGAGAGAATGTGACAGTGGCGGTCTGGCGGTTGGCATATCTGAAGGTCACAGTGTCCGTCTCTCGTGCAGGGCGTCTCTCCAGAGAATCTCTTAACGTTCATGGGGGCTGAGACCTCCCTGATACGTCGAATCCCGCTTTCGACATCCTTGACTATCTTGTTGATTCCCGCCACGATAATCACTTTCTTAGGTCCGAAGACCATGGCGGCCACCCTATTCCCTAGGCCGTCGATGTTTATCAGCTTCCCATCCTCTGTTATCGCGTTGCTACTCGTCAAGAATACGTCAGCGTCGAAATGCCTCCTCCTGACGGCTAGCTGTTCTTCCATGCTATACTTCTTGGCCCATATGTCATCAACCTGATCTCCACGTTTCCTTAAAGCATCATCAAGTCCGATCTGCCTTATGGTCATAGAACCGGCTATGCCAACTCTTGATCCTTTTGGAATAAGTTGAAGCATTCTCTCAAGCGTCATGGCCTTTGTGGAAACATAAAAAGAATCAAAGCCATTCTTCTTGAGGGCTTCCACTGTTCTGTTCGTTTTCTCCTCGATAAACCAGTCTACGCTCTGCTTCAGTTCGATCTCCCAATTCTTCTCTTCCGACATGTCGGGCACCTCGTATTTTGAGTCCTGCAGTCAAGCGCTTAAGTCTGTCCGTCTCATGTATGCGTGTGCGTTGCAGCGTCTATCTACAGGTCGCATCAATCTGTAGATAGGAAATCCGCGTCTATTAGTTATGTTCATCTTTGCGCAGGCTCATCGACAACATTCTCAACATTCTAGACGTGTGTGGTGTGGTACAGCATCTCTGCCCATGTAAAGTTCATGCATTGACGTAACCTTACGTTGAACACGACTCCAGGAATATCCTCTATCTAAGAATCTACCGTGCTCGCGTTCCCTCCACCTTAATTATTCACGTGAGTGAGATAAGGCGGGTTGGGAAGACTCATTCAGAGGGGGGAGTAGAGATCTATCGGCAGAACAGGCATATTCCAGGAAGGTATGGAGGCTACCCGCCAGGCTGGGGTCTTACGGGTCAGACACCTCACAATGTTGGGTTTTACGCTCCGCAACCTCGCTACAGCCAAGTGCATCAGCTTCACCCATACCCTCAGCAGTGCGGTTATTCATCGCTGTACCGACCCGATCCATCAATAGCGAGACCGTCTCCTGCCTCTTCAATACTGGTGACCTTCCTGATGTCTCTAGGCATGTCCTTTGCACTGTCTCTGACCAACAGCTTGATCAATTTCGGTTTGAAACCAAGTCTTATCCTGTTCTGGATCCAATCTTTCACAATAGGCGTGATCGTAGGCTTTCCGTCAGCCTTGGTAGTGCTCCCCGCAGCTAGGAGAATCGCGGATATAGTCATGACAAGCTAGGGTCATCCGGTCTGTAGATTAGAGCAGGCTCACACACCTCTGGCCGGTATCCAGCGCCTAGGTTGGAAATCCTTTGTCGAAACTGATCTAGTCAGATCAAATGTGCAAAAAAAAAGCCGGCTAGACACGGTCCAAGATGCCTAT
>JAGTQV010000071.1 GCA_018397035.1 Candidatus Bathyarchaeota archaeon
AGCCTAACGGGACTATGCCCTTTTGATAGGGGAGCTCAGCGACGAACTGGGTTTTCCCTTCTTCGAAGATCCATTCCCCACTGACGCTCTTCTCCTTCAACGCTGTCTTTGGGTCCTTCTTGACATCTTCCACAAATTTCTGCATCTGATCCAAGTTGACATTATTCATTTCAGTCTTAACCTCATTCAGGTTAGTTCCTTCATCTGTATGAATGCTCCATGCCAGGTGTGATACCATACCTGCCCTGTGTAGCCGTTGACGCTTAGCATCCCGTATACTTTGCCATCCCTTAGGACATGGACCGTGTAGTAGCCGTAGAAGGTGTCTGGATGCTCAATTGTTGAGCCGGGCAGGTAGGAGTCCAGGTAGGCCTGGGCTATCCCTGCTGCTTCCTCCTCTGTCACAGGCATCACTGCTGTGGGGACTTCGATGTATGGTTGGTACCCCCATCCACGACCCATCATGCCTCCCATCATGCCGCCGCCCATCATTCCTCCCATGTGTCCATACTTGGTATTCCACATCATGTTGGGGCCTTGCTCCGGATGGATTACCCCCATCATCCCGCCCATGCCGCTGAGGCCAACTCCCTTCTCGACAATCCCCTCATAGGCACCTATCCCAGTGCTTTTCTCGTAGACTATGAAGTAGTAGTTATACTGGAACTCCATGATCTCCTTAATGCCTAAGTCTGGGTATCCCAGGGATGCCACGTAACCCTTCGCTAGCTCTGTCGCCTCATCAATGTTTCCCGGGATCAGTGGGTAGGGCTGGTATGGTCCTGGAATCGGAGTTGTTGGGAAGGGAGCTGTTTGTGCTGGAAAAGGCTTAGTCACAGGACCTGTATATGTTGGCGTAAATTGGATCGTCGAGAACGCGACTAAACCTGCGATGCCTACTATGATGAGGATTACCCCAAGCATGACCCTTCTATTCATTCGGTTAACCCTCCTTGGAGAGCTCCTGTCTCATCCGCTCATACTCTTCTTTTGTTATCTCGCCCTTGGCATACCGTTCCTTAAGGATCTCCAGCGGTCTGTCGCTGGCCACTCGTCTTCCACCACCGGCTAGATAGTATATGCCGAATGCTATCAAAGCTAGGAAGACTACTGCAAGAATTATCCGAAGCAGCACCCAAAGCCAGTTGAATCCGTAACCATATCCATACCCTTGCCAACCCATCATTCCCGGACCCATCATGCCAGGACCCATAAACCATCCCCCCATGAACATCAGCGGTCCAGCTAGCAGAATTAACACCAGAACTACTGCAAGGGCTATCCAAACACCATCTCTATCACTCATATGCCTAGTCTCCATTTCATATTATTGTTAGAGGGGGGCTAAAAACCCTCTAGTTTGAGTAGTTCCAGTAGCTAGGCGGGGGATACTGTTGCCAGCTTGGGTAGGCGCCGTAACCCCACCACCACATCCCTGGACATGCATTGCCTCTCCAAGGATATGTTCCCCAGCCATAGTCCCAGTATCCGCTGTAAGGCGTGTATCGATACGGCCAAGTTCTCCAGCGTGGTCCGTACCGCACCGGATAGTATTTCACGTCTGAACTCTGAGGCGGCTCGGCCACTGCGAAAGTTAATGGTATCAAGGAAATAGCCACTCCACCCAGGATTATGGCTAAGATAGCTGTCCCGAGGAAGACTTTCTTGTGCATTATTCAATCGGCCTCTTCAAACTTTCTTGCCGGATGTAGAGCGTCAGAGGATTTAAGCAATTCCCGAAATTCGACCAGCTTTCTTCCCATTTTTGTACCAAATTGTAGCAATATTAAAATAAAAGAATGAACTTATCTTCTTCTCCTTTGTAGAGGAAGAGAAAAGATGCCTCATCTGAGTTCATCAGAGGATAAGATCTTTGAACTGCATGCTGCCATGTGCCAGACTCTCGCGAACCCTGTCCGGTTGAAGATACTGTACCTCCTTAGACATGGCGAGAAATCTGTTAACGAACTTGCCCAGATGCTCAGGATACCTCAGGCTAACGTCTCCCAACACTTGGCCGTCTTGAGAGACAGAAGTATCGTCCTAACCAGAAGGGAGGGAACCAGCATTCACTACAGGATATCCAACCCGAAGATCACTAAGGCATGTGAGATGATTAGGGAGATGCTTTTCGAGCATCTCGCGAGCGAGGAGAGGCTAGTCAAAAGTATACTTCAGAGGAGGTAGGGAGATTGAAACCGATCTACATGGACTATAATGCAACTACACCAATAGACCCACAAGTCTTGGAGGCTATGCTGCCATATCTCAGGGGTGAATTTGGTAATCCCTCAAGCAGCCATGTCTACGGCCGGAGAGCCCATGAAGCAGTAGTCGCAGCCCGAGAGAAGACCGCTGCACTGATAGGCTGCGAACCTGATGAGGTAGTCTTCACCAGCAGCGGCTCAGAAAGCAACAATCAAGCCATCATAGGGACTGCAATTGCACACCGAGGGAAGGGGCACATAGTCACATCTCAGACAGAACATCCAGCAGTCTTGAAAACATGCAGATATCTTCAGGAGAGACTGGGATACAAAGTCACATATCTCCCAGTCGACAAGTTTGGGATCATAAGCACAGAAGACCTAGAGAAAGCCATCACAGATGAGACTGTCCTCGTCACGATTATGCATGCCAACAACGAGACTGGAACCATTCAACCTAATGAAAAGATCGGCAAGATTCTAGAAGACAGAAACATTCCTTTCCATACCGACGCAGCCCAGTCCTGTGGGAAGACTGACGTAGATGTAGACAGTCTTAAGGTGGATCTCCTTACCATAGCAGGTCACAAGTTGTATGCTCCAAAAGGCATAGGAGCACTTTACGTTCGAGACGGAACACAGCTGGACAGTTTAATCCACGGTGGCGGTCAAGAGCAGG
Organism: Candidatus Bathyarchaeota archaeon; assembly: GCA_018397035.1. Classification (GTDB taxonomy): domain Archaea; phylum Thermoproteota; class Bathyarchaeia; order 40CM-2-53-6; family RBG-13-38-9; genus JAGTQV01. The sequence goes on from JAGTQV010000071.1 coordinate 2,887, forward strand.
GCAGACGTGCAGGCACTGAGAACGTCCCCTACATTGTAGGGTTGGGCAAGGCCTGCGAGATAGCGAAGAGAGACCTCCCAGACTTCAAACCTAGAACAAAGGTTCTCAGAGAAGGGCTTTACCAAGGCATCTTGGACAAACTGGGCGGGGATTCCGTAATATTGAACGGCCACCCAGAGGAGAGACTCCCGAATACCCTGAATCTAAGCTTCAAAGGCCTAGTCGGAGAAGAACTTCTGAAGAGCATTCCAGAGATCGCGGCGTCCACAGGTTCAGCCTGCCACTCAGGCTCCATGGAGCCATCTCCAGTACTAACCGCTATGGGATTATCCGGAGAGACTGCGTTAGGCGCTGTCAGATTCAGCCTGGGAAGATGGACTACCAAAGATGAGGTTGACCATGCCATAGACTTGGTCTCCAAGAACGTGAGCAGAATTAGGCTGCAGCTTAAGGCCTAGTCTTAGAAGCCAGTGTTGATTGTGAGACTATGAGACTCCTGTTGGTGATCAACGATGCACCTTATGGAAGCGAGAAGGCATACAACGCGCTCAGACTCATAATGGCGATACAGAAAGAGCATCCCAATACGGAAGTGCTCGTTTTTCTTTTGTCTGACGCTGTTAGCTGCGCATTGCCCAATCAGTCTACACCGCAGGGATACTACAATATAGAGAGAATGCTTGAATCAGTCATAAGAAAAGGAGCTAAAGTGAAGATCTGCGGCAGCTGCATAGCTGCTCGCGGCATAGAAGAGCTGAAGCTGATCGAGGGATTACAGACAAGCAATATGAGCGAACTGGCAGACTGGGTCATAGACTCGGACAAGATAATCACGTTCTAGACATTGGCGACAGAACAACCCTCACGGAGTGACCTGGTTGCCAAGTCAAGACACCAGTGACATAGTTCGTCAGGTTCTGTCATTCTGATTTCGGCTGAAAAGTGATGAGTCTAGACGCATAATACGCCTGCGGGGAAATCAAAGACTGCCGCTGCATAATAGGTTGAAATCAGTCTGGTTAACGCTAGTAGTGCATCAAGAGGTCGGGGGCCACATCAAGCAAGGACAAGGTGAAGACCATTGTCTAGAGAGGACCAGCTCAAGACTGAAGACAAATAGTGCTGTGGAGGTAAGCAATCTACCACCTCCCCAGCTTCATCATCCAGAGTCCAGATTGCATTCTTCCTCTTCATCTCTATGCATTAACTCTCTCTATTCAACCTCCGTACCCACATAACAGTTGACGCTCAACCACAATTCAGATGGAAAACATGGGGCTTAGAAATGCGTGTTAGTGGTATTTGCAATAACTGTGGTTACTCTCGCCTCATTCTATGCTGTTATGTCTGAGCTGCCGCCGAGTGCAACGCGACCGATCCTCCTTCCTCCAGTCATGCATCCTAGAGTTGTTGCGGAGATTACGGTTGCAGCAGTCGATGATGGCATGTGGCTGGATACTAGGCGAGGCGAACTTGTTGAGATTTCACTGAATCCAAACTCTAATGCGAGGCTGGGCCTGGCAGAGGCTCAACAGTCGGAATGGACACAGAATACCACTATCAGGTTTGTTGAGGGCAAGGCTACATTCATGATCGTTGGAGACAGACTTGAGGTGGTCATCGTATCCGCCAAATGGATTGAAGGGAGGTCGCCCTTGCATTCAACAATCACCATGAGGAAGATCGGTGTGGACTAGACAAGACCATCGTCATCGCATCTTAATGATCAGATATGCAATGTCCTCTAATGAGGTGGTGACGGATAATGAAAGTCTGTTATGAAGCAATTCTGTTAGGAACGCCGCGGTCTGGTGCATTTTCCATTCTTCTCGTTGCGGCATTGCTGTAACAAACCTTGTACTTTTGCCTGTTGTGGCAACACTCTGTGTTGCAGCTTTGGTGAGCATAGCCCTAGTCGCGAAAGCCAGCAGCCCCATTAGGGGTAAAGAATGGTATGAGGAGAACCAGAATCTAATTCGGACTTTTTCTAACCGTCCCTTCGTTATTGTCGCTGCACCTAGAGCGCCAATAAGCTGAGGGTCTGTTTTCTCTGGTGGGTTAACTTCGACCCCAAGCTCCTTAGCCAAAGCAGCTACTGGGCCAGTGTTCTTTGCGACCTCCCCAGTAGCCATCAGGGCAGGCCCCACGCCAGCTTTCTTGGTCATGGCGGCGTTCCTCTGAGAGATCTTGTTGTGTAGCACGGCTACAAGGTCAGCCTTGGCCTACTTTGCACAACGCTTTACACATTGGAAAGAGGGGTCTGAGAAGTTGAGGAGGACGGTGCAAGGCAAGATGAGAAAGTATTACGAAGCGGCTAGGAAGGGTTTGAAGATGCTCGAGGATTCGGGGGAAAGATCAAAGAGCTTGTTGAGGAGGTTATGGAATGCTCAGTTCTATACTGCCAATTGTTGTCGCGTTTGTCTAGCCATCTACTTTATGAGACCCGCCATCCGCTATACAGTTCAATCACGTCGGATTCCAGCGGAGTCCTACCTTCTACCCACTCGGCGGATACTCGAACCCTCTCCATTTCAGTGTCTAGGAACTTAACTGTGGCTTGGCCGGCTCCAAGCTTTACCATCAATGAACTGGACCATATAGTTCCTGACCGGTCAGGGAAACCGAGCCTCGCGTAGCTGCTGTCACTCAGCGAGACCCTTACCCAATCGTCTCTACTTGGGTCAACTGCCCCATCCCCTGTTACCGCCTTTACAGTCAATTCTGCCTCGACGCCTTGTGGGAGTTCAGATGGTTTAACGATGACAAGCCTGACGGCCTGGTTTGATGGTTGAGGGGCGAACAGGGAATAGTAGACGGCGAGGCCGAAGACAGCCGTCAGCATTAGGACCGCTGACAGCGCCCTGACAATCTCCTCCCTATCCAGGTGTGCCCTCATTCACTCCTCCCCGATTCCGATGAATAGACGGACCGACGAGGATTCGAGTGGCGATCGCCCATCTCTCCACGTAGCTACAACATCCACAACCTCAGGCACATTACCTAGTATGTGTACGTGACCTATTCCATTCCGCAGCGTTACGCTTGTGGAACTCAACTCAGCCATCGCCTTACTGTAGCTAACCGGTTTCAGACTCAACTCTACTAGATCATCCCTATCAGCGTCGAGGTTGCCTAACTCATCGATCGCCTTGAGGGTGAGCTCAGTAGGCTCACCTAGATCGATGAAGGAGGTCGGAGCGACCACGAGGAGCTTCGTGGCCTTGACTGTCGGCGAGAAGAGCGTTGGGGAGATTGATAAGACCACCGATATGACGAGGGCGGCGGCCACGATCGCTCGTCTCGAGATGTACCCCCTAAGAAACACAACGAGGCTCCTGCCTGACGTATCTGTTTCTCTAGACTGGCCGAGTAGGCAGCAGGTGCCCTCGATATCAACGGGACATATTTCCGCATGTGCCTGTTGAAGGATGCATCTGGGTCTGCCTTCCTTGGTAGTTGGTATGGAGGATGTTCGCATATAAACAGATCGAGGTGTGATATCGGAATCTAACAAGTTTCCTAGGGCAGGTCTACATCGTAGCCATGATAGCCCCCTCGCCTCAACATCATCAGCACCTTGCTAGAATAGCGGAAACTCCTGAATAGCATCATAGTGGTAAGTACCGGGTCAGTGAGCCAGTTCCATGCAATACTAGAACTATCACAGTTGATCCCCGCACCGATGCGAGAGCCTCCATAGCCAATAGGCGGAGCATAGAAACTCCTGTCAGATGAAGTGTTCGCTAATTGAGAATCGCTAGAACTTAATCGGCGCAGAAGATGGTATGGCTCTCGCTGCAGATCCCTTTGTAGTACGGAGCCAGCCCTTCTGGCCGGTCTCACGCCTATTCTTGGTTGATGCCGACGCATTCTGGAGAACCGACTGAGGACAGGACGATGCCTGTGACGGCCCCCTAGAGGATACGTCTGAGCTCATCCAAAGATCTTACCACGTAGTCGGCCTCAACCTTGACTCCCCAGTCCCTCCTATAGACCAGCACAGTCCTCATCCCAGCCTTCTTGGCGCCTTCGATATCTGCGAAGGGCTTGTCACCGACGAAGACGCATTCCTCCGGTCGCACACCGAGCTTCTCTGCTGCAGCCAGGAACGGTTCAGGGCTGGGCTTCGTCTGCTCCGTCTCCTCTCCGGAGACGAGTGTGATGTGGAAGAGGTCTCTGAAGGGCTGGATCTCTATCCTGTAACGCTTCATACCTGGAAGCCTGTCTGTATCTGAGAGCAGGCCGAGCAAGTAGCCCCTATCCTTAAGATACTTGAGGATAGGCAGAGTCTCTGGGTAAGGTTTCGCTGATGAGGCGTACGCTAGCCAGTAACTTCTCGTCAGCTTCTTCACCAGATCTTCAGGGAGTCTTGCCTGTATCATCATCCTCTCCAAGAGCCTGGGCCACCACTCGTCACGGTCATATATGAACTGCTTATTCATCTCGTCGTCAAGCTTGGATATCTGAGTGAGAAGCTCCTTCTCATCGACTGGATACCCCTCCCCCCTCAGAAACTCCCCCAAGACTCTGCACACCTCCGCGTGGGCCCCGACATGGCCTTGAAGAGAGTCTATCAGTGTCTCATCAAGGTCAAAGATGACGGCTCTGACTTTGTCGGCTAGGCCTCTAGCCGTCTGCGTACCCACCTGAAACCATCCTCTCACAGCTTGATTGGAAGGAAGCCTAGTCTCTGCAGCTCCATCCTTATTCTCTTTTCCTTCGATGCCATCTCTTCTGAACGGAACTTCCTCTTCCAATGCTCAGCGAGATCCTTCACCCCACCGGCAAAGTATCCCATCTGCACAAGTGACCTGTTGCTCTTGCCGTACTCCCTTAACAACACTTGGCGTGTGGGGAGTCTGTACCTGTTCCTGTGATGAATGATGCTGGTGCTCAGCCTCGGTCTGAGCGGAGGCTTCTCGTCGGGGTGACCGATGCACAGTAGGAGGATGGGCAGGACACCTACAGGCAGTCCTAGAAGCTTCGAGACCTCCCCCAGGGCCTTCCAGTGGTAGATCGTGAATACAGAACCTAGGCCGACTGATTCAGCTGCAGTGACCATGTTCTCCGCTGCTAGGGAAGCGTCTATGAGAGAGTGTATGAGCCGTGTCAGCTCACCAAGTCGACAGTCTATCCTGAGCGTTCGGAACATCATCGCGGCCCGCGCTGCATCACAGCAGACGAATATCCACACAGGAGCCGATTCAAGCGCACGATTTCTCCCTGTAGTCTTGATTATTGCCTTGCGCTTTCTGAAATCATTGACCTCG
>JAGTQV010000072.1 GCA_018397035.1 Candidatus Bathyarchaeota archaeon
CCTCAACATTGAAACCCTCGAAACACCCATCCAAGCCTTCCAGAGAAAGCTTCCACTGGAAAAAACGGAAAAAATAGAAACAACAGAACCCCTAGTGAAAAAATAATGGGAAATCACACATCTCTGGATGGTTCATGTGTGAGAGAGCGCCATCATTCCTGGCATGATTCAGTTTATCATCGCGTATGTAACCTCCAGCTCCTGGTTACGTCGGCGTGACTGCCATGTGATCAGTACAGCCTATGTCAGAGTCACAGAGTTTTGATGGAGGTAAAGATCTCGGGTGTGAGCCCAAGCGGACACCCCTGTACCTGTTGACAGGCGACAGATAGCGAACAGAATATATTGCCGCTCGACAAGTTCGTCAGGCAGATGGGAAAGAGAGATGAAGAGAGTCACATTGAACGCTCTCATCAACATCTTTACTCTGGCCTTCTTCGTCACATCGGCGACTTCAGGAATCATTCTATGGTTGTTCCTGTCCTTCGAAGACAGACCGTTCCAAGATTATTTCAGGATCTACGATGAAGGCGCAGGGCCGGAGCATGACTTTTTCGGTGTGCCGAGGAGGGCCTGGACGGACTTACACATCTGCTCAGGATTGATCTTCATCATGCTCGTAGTTTCACATGATGCACTTCACTGGCGCTGGTACAGGAACCTGCCGAGGATACTGGCGAGGAGAGATAGGCAACAGTCTGTCATCGAAGGACTTCTCAGCAGGTCTTCCCCGAAACCTTCGGGATATTCTTATTCTTTGCAATGGCGAAGGGGCAGGCATGATTGTTCGGAAGATTGTTAGCGTCGATGAAGAGAGATGTGACGGATGCGGACTCTGCATACCGAGTTGTGCAGAAGGCGCCCTCAAGATAGTCAACGGCAAAGCAAGACTGGTATCTGAGAGGTTCTGTGATGGCCTCGGGGCGTGTCTCGGCCGTTGTCCAAACGACGCCATACGGATAGTTGAGCGGGTGGCAGATGAGTTCAGCAAGGAGGATTCCAAGAAAGGCTGGAGGGCCCCCGCTGAGGCCCCGGAGTATCGAGGCGGTGAGGCTCCAGGGTTGGGTGGTGAGGAGTCCTCACGGGATGAGGCTGGTCTTGGGGTGAGTAAGTCAGAGCTGAAGCACTGGCCTATCAAGGTAAGGCTTGTTCCGCCGACTGCACCGCACTATCAGGATTCTGAGCTTCTCATAGCCGCTGACTGTGCAGCCTTCACTACAGGTGAGTTTCACAGGGAATTCCTGAAAGGCCGAGTACTGATCATTGGCTGTCCAAAGTTCGACGACATGTCATACTACAGAGAGAAGTTAAAGGAGATCCTCAGGCTGAACGAGGTCAAGAGCGTAGTGATAGTCAACATGGAGGTGCCCTGCTGCTTCGGCCTGCACCACGTGACCATGGAGGCTATTCAGAGATCTGGAAAGGCTCTGCCGCTCAAGCAGACCGTGCTGACCGTCAAAGGGGAGAGGCTGCAGCGTGAGTTCTGAATGGTCAGCTATGAGGCTGCAGACTGTGCAGTCTGGTATGACCTGCCTTCGCCTCGTAGAGGCTGTTGCCCCGGGTATCTATCGCGACGACGCAGGGTAGATCTTCCACATAGAGCTCCCTCACAGCCTCTGTCCCGAGATCTTCGTAGGCGATCGTCTTTGAACTCTTGACAGACCTGGCCAGCAGCACCGCCACACCGCCTGTCGCGGCAAAGTAGACTGCTCCGTTCCTCTTCATAGCCTCGATCACCTCCTTGCCGCGCTGGCCTTTACCTATCGTCCCCTTGATCCCGGCGTCCAGGAGCATGGGCGTGTACGGGTCCATGCGGCTGCTCGTGGTCGGTCCAGCCGAGCCGATCACTCTGCCAGGCTTTGTGGGCGTCGGCCCAGTGTAGTAGATGACCTGGCCTTCGACTTCAAACGGCAGGTTCCTGCCTTCCTTGATGAGTTCGACGAGTCTCTTGTGAGCCGCATCCCTTGCAGTATAGACCTTGCCTGTCAGCAGGACTTTATCCCCGACTCTCAGCCTCTTCAGTTCCTCGTCCTTCAGGGGGGTTTGAAGATGGATAGTCCGGCTCAGCCCTCTCCTCACCATCCCTAGATCGTTGCTGTCCTGTGTCTCTGGGCATGGCACTGAAGGTTGACCGCGACTGGCATGCTGGCTATGTGGCATGGCATCGTCAAGACCTGGACAGCCAGCGCCGTCGTCCTCCCACCCAGACCCATAGGGCCGATCCCTAGACTATTTATCCGATCCAGGACTTCGGATTCGACCGCTCTCCATCTTGGGTCAGGGTTGCTTTCGTTCAGCGGCCTCAGCAGCGCCTTCTTCGAGAGGTAGGTGCATGATTCGAAGTTGCCTCCTACGCCGACTCCGACTATTATCGGTGGGCACGGGCTCCCGCCAGACCTTCTCACGCAGTCTACGATGAAGTCCTTTATCCCCTCAACCCCGTCTGCAGGCTTCATCATCTTGACCTCGCTCATGTTCTCTGAACCGGCTCCCTTGGGTGTAACAGTGATCTTGACAGCGTCCCCAGGCGTGATCTCTGTATGGATTATGGCTGGCGTATTATCTTCGGTGTTCCTTCGATCAAAGACTGGATCGTCTACTATGGACTTCCTCAGGTAGCCGTCCCGGTAGCCCTGCCTGACGCCTTCATTGATGGCCTGGACGAAGTCTCCGCCTGTAACATGTACTTCCTGCCCCAGCTCAACGAAGACGACGGCAACCCCTGTGTCCTGGCACATCGGCATCTGTTCCTCAGCTGCAAGCCTGGCGTTCATCAGTATCTGTTCCAAGATCTCTTTTGCAACAGGTGAATCCTCAGCCTTCAGGGATTCCTCGATCTTCTCTATGACGTCTGCGCCGAGGTAGATGTTTGCGTCTATGCACAGTCTCTTTACTGTGGAGACGATCTCGACAGCATCGACTATCCTCAATGCACCCAGCACCCCGGCTCTCCATCATCGATTCGCGGGCTAACCTGATCCAGATGATAAAGTTATCTAGATGATACTGGATAAGATGGAGACGCTCATGCTAGGGAGTAGAGTACTCTGCCGTCCTGGACCTGACTGGTTATCTCACCCTTATTCTCCAGGAACCTGAGGTGTGCCAGAGTCTCACCGAATGCAAACCATTTCTGTGCTGGCGGGAACTCCTCCCAGGACTTGGCGTTGATATCCCAGGTGATGTATGGTGCGGTCTGGAACGCGCTCTTCGCGCCCCCTTTCAGAGCTGTGAGCACCTCATTCAGCCTGTCGCGGTGGTGTTCCTGGAGTTGCTTAATCCTTTCGTGGAGGTTATGCATCAATCGTCGGTGACCCGGTAGAACGACTCTAACATCGAGAGCCTTGACTCTCTCCAGGCTTGTCAGGTAGTCGTTGAGGGGGTCGTCCATCTCCAGCCAATAATTGATGTTGGGTGTGATGTCGAAGAGGATGTGATCTCCTGAGACCAGGATCTTTCTGTTCGGCTCGTACAGGCACATATGCCCCGGTGAGTGTCCTGGTGTGGAGAGACACTGGAAGTGGAAGTCGCCGACCTCTACCGCATCGCCATCCCTCACAACGGAGAAATCGACATCTCTCTTCAAGCCGTACCTGACGGCTGGATGACTCTCCATGGAGAGTCGAAGACTGTCCGCGGGGAACCCGTTAGCCACGTAGACGTCGAGCAGCTTCTGCCAGTGACCTGTCCAGTCACTGCGCATCATGCTGACCTGGCGCGCCTCTATCTCATTGAAGTAGACCCTAGAGTCTTCGGTCGCCAGGGTGCCGGCGAGCCCTATGTGGTCGACGTGCAGGTGGGTGACGTAGATGTCGGTCTTGTTCAGGTCGACGCCCAGCTTCTGCAGGTTGGCGTTCATCTCGTTCCGGCACTCCTCCCGGTTGAAGCCAGTGTCAATTATCAGGCATCGATCCCTTCCCTTGACGATGTAGGAGTTCAGCCACTTCAAGGGGCTCTTCGGCAATGGGATTTCTGTGCGGTACAGGTCAGGCACAATCTCTTCAGTCACTATGTGAGCCCCCTCTATCTGCGATCCCTTACAAGCATCACTGCAGGAAGGTGTTACTGGCTTATCTATGTTGTTCCCTTGCCCCCGTTCCATCTCCACTCTCCATCTTCTCAGCCTCTCAAGCTCAGAGGCGTCCTGTGGATTTGCCGAGTTGATGAAGGAAGCGGATTTCCAGCACTTATCTTTCGTTCCTGTCAGTCGGTTCGACTCTCGGATTCTGACTGAAGCGTCCCGTAGATATCTAGAGCATGATGCTCCACTCATTCTTCAGGATCAGGGTTGACTCAGTTCCAGGCAGTGCACTCCTCAGCCCTTCCTGTCACAGCCCCTGTTCATGCCGTTGGTACATAATCGTCTCGGTTTGGCCTGAAGGTTTTTTCGAGGTCTCTGCTAATGTCCTCAAAGGAGAAGAGGTAAGCATTCTTTTCTTCTGCAAAATCGAATCTTGATCTCGAGTAGACGAGGAACAGGTTCCTTCTCAGGTCAGGGCTCGCCTCTTTCCAGTTGACTTTTCATCAGGCTTATTGAGTTCTCTCATAGAAAGCTTTTGAGATATTTTTGATTTGGCTCAGCCCCACCTGTTGAAGCTCTAGCGGTCTTTGGCTTACGCCTTCAGCTCGAAGGGTACCCCTGAAGGATTTGCCTTACCGGTCCAAGCAGGCATCCTCTTCATAGGGACGAGAGACACACAGACAACATCGTCAGAGTTGCAGCTTCTTCCCAGTAATATAGGTTGTCTAGGCCAGTTTTCCAATTCTTTCCTGAGCCCCTAGTTTTGGCTGAATGCTTCATCGGAATGCTAGCTATGCGGTTACCTCCCCCTTGGCTAAGGCTTGAACCATCAGAGGCACATTTTTGCTTGCGTTGAGAACTTCCAGGAAGAGGGGTTCACCTTCTTTATTCAAATGTATCACTATGTCTCCAATCTCTTCGGCATGAGTGAGTTTGCCAGATTCCGAGACTATTATCGTAAGCGCATCTGATTCCGTATCATATTTCATCCTATACATTGAATCTCACCCTCTTTATGGGATAGAAGGTTATGACAACTATATTATCGTTGATTTCTCGTAGACCACCCGAACAGCAAACTCTTGATCAATAGGTTTCAGCGCCAATAGATGATTCCCTCTATTGTCCACACGGACTGGATCCTCAATCACCCGCTTAACAGTATTTTCATCGATCTCGAAGCCATACTTGCTCAGTAACTTGAACTTCTCACGGGCATGCTTTGTGAATTTGACTCTCTTAACTCTCTCGGGCTTCAATGCTGACATCCTGCAGGTATCCTAGGGTGCCTAAAGCTATTATGACGGAGGAGCTTAAGACAGCTCTGCTCACAACTTTAGCTCCTCAGAAGCCTCTTCGTCCGTGCAAGAATAAGCAGGGATACCCCTTCCGAACTTGTTGAGGAACTCTTGGAGAGGCGGTGCGCACCAGTAGTCTTCAGCAACGCAACAGTGGCATCGATAGGGATCTCATGACCCTGTCGAGAATCTTAAAGTCCTGAATAAGTGCTCGGTCACACCTCACTGAAGAGATATCTGTCGAGTCTTCCCATCCTTTCCTTCCATGAATCAGGATAGAGTGTATGCTCGATCACTGAGATACTACTCAGTAGACTGTTGCCGTCTTGGGGGGTGAAGCAGAATCCTACAACCTCGCTTCCATTCCTGACAGCCAACGTCGGCAATGCAACTACGGTTTGATTCAGGATGCGGCCGTAGTACCCTTGGTCGCGGCCGAAGGAGAAGACGAGGCTGGACGAGGTCTTGTGTGTTAGTGCAACCCTAGGGTTGCTTCTGAATCTTTCCTTCACCTCGTCCACGTCGGTTTCGTGTGTCAGGTGTAGGTCGAACCAGATCGCGTGCATGTACTGCGTGTTCAACTTGACTGAGCTTGAGAAGATGTTCAGTTCAAGCCCAATCGTTCTATAGAGCCAGTAGACATCTCTGGCGTGATGTGTCCCAAAGCGTGGGTCGCCATGTCTGTCAACTTCTGGTGAGGGGATGAACTCCCCCTCCTGGCTGATGTCGTTCGCTCTTCTCAGACAAAGAAACTTCCCCTCAGCCAGTCTCGAGCCATCATCATTGAGGGCGACGGTCTTGATTATCACCGCGATGTTATGGGTGTTGCAGCTCACAACTTGGATGTACCTGTCTTCTGAGGTTAGCGCTTCGTCATTTATTCCCAAGGCATACATCTTTCCAAATCCGAACTCTGAGCCTTGAGCGACAAAACACTCTACTCGATCCTCAAATCTTCTGTAGTACCTGTCTTTGTTCTCTAAGCCAGCTGGAGTACAGTCCACGACGACGGAGGCTCTTGAGAGAGCTTCCTCATATTCATATTCAGGTTCGAGGCTGAGGTTCTTGAAGGTTTTGAACTTCTCCCTCTCGACACAGAGCTTTGCTCCTCGCTTGATCAGACTCGCGATCTTTGACCTGTCGATCAACAGAGGGGTACGTTTCGAGAACGTCACCTCATCGATTCCCAGTTCTTCTCTCAAGTCTGCCAGTAAACCGATCAGGGGTTCACCTATAGTCCCCGTCCCAACTACATGCACAACGTTTCCAGTCGCCAACTTCACCCTCCCCCACTTGATCCAGGGGATTGAATAGGTGACCTGGGGGGCCGAGTTAACCCTCGACCTCTTGCATACAGGCTTTGCATATGTGTATGTGGAGGAAGTAGTCTTCTCGGCTGAGGATCTGATTGCAGTGGGGACAGATCGTTTGCTCCACCATCATACACCATCGAGCAATACCCAAAGTAATACTATTAAGTCTTTCTAGTAATACTTCGGGCCCTCCATAACAAAAGCGACGATAATATCGAGCCAAGGATCATTCCTGCAGATTCTCAAAAACCTCAATATAGTGAAAAACTCGTCCGATTCCAGCAGTGAGTGAGTTGAGCTCTGGAAAATCCTCCAGACGCCCTCAGAGATCACCCGGCTTCGACATCAGTCATTAGGGCGCAAACTCGAGCGCCTGTTGATCGAGTCTCTTCCATTCGCGGACAAACTGATGAGCACTGATTGAAGAGGATTCTTGATCGATAGTCCTATCTCCAATAGATTCGGCTCAGGAGAGTGCGTGTGTAGGGACGTTGTATTGAAAGATTGTAGGGGGTCACTTCTTGACAGTAAGCTTCATCAGCTGTTAAGTGAAACAGTGCTGCATGTTAGTCGCCCAACCTGATTGCATGAGCCGCCGCGGATTGACCTTCTAGAAGCCACAGGACGTGTATCGGTTCTGTCAAGCATATGTTGGGGGCTCCCGTCTGGCTTTCTCAGACCCCTTCAGCATCTCCCCAAACGCTGAAGGACGCGCCTAGCCGCCTCTCCTAAACAATAACTGGCTGTGACGGCATACACGAAGATACCCGTACCTACAAACGGCAGAGGAAAATGATCAGAAGCCTGAGCCTTACATTAGAGCTCCTGCATCCTTTTCATCCTTAAATTTTCATCCTTAAAGGGTCACATCTCTCAGAAGGAGTACATTCTCCCTGGCTTGACGAGACTTCAGTCTTGTAAGCAGAGACATGTCCGATGTGATCATCTTTGAGTCTCTGACAACAGCAACGCCAATGTAGATAGCATCATACATCGATATTGGATTCTCTAAGGCGAGGCGAAAAGCTATTTGCCATTCTGCATTAGTCGGCTCACGTGTGATCTGCATATCGCGAAGCGCCTCGATAACCATGCTGAACTGTCTCAACGTGAGCCGAGCCTTGGGATGAAAACGGATGGCCGAAGCCAACTCGTACCACAATAGTGAGGGAGCCTCAAGATCTATTCTGCCGCTCTCAAACAATTGCTTCAGCCGTAAAGCGTTGGAGCTGTCCCTCTCCTCGATGAACCACTTCACTGCGACGGAGGCATCTGGGACATACCTTGGGATCTCGCTCCTCTCCAATATCGAATCGTCTCCGCGCTGTCAAAATCTATGTACCCATGTCTCCTAAGGATCTCCCTGCGGATCACGTCTGC
>JAGTQV010000073.1:0-1629 GCA_018397035.1 Candidatus Bathyarchaeota archaeon
CTCAAGCCGATCATAGGGAGGATACACAGGCAGGATCACAAAGGTCAACACCAGCTTACTCAGTCTACTCGTGGATAATGGATACACGCCTGTCATCGCCCCGGTTGCTATCGGCTTGGAGTCTGAACCATTAAACACTGATGGTGACCGGATGGCAGCGAACGTGGCAGGCGCACTCAAGGCGGATCTACTCATCCTTCTAACAGACGTCAAGGGAGTCGAGCTCGACAGAAAGATTGTACCGAAGATGAATTTGCTAGAGGCGAAGGACGCGCTCCCAAGAATAGGCCACGGCATGATAACAAAGATCTACGCCGCTATCGAGGCTATAGAGCAAGGGGTGAGGAAGGCGATTATAGCGCCTGGACTCGAACCCTCAGCGATCTCACTATCCATAGAAGAGAGATGTGGGACCGTGATCAAGAGATGAATGAGGGAGAAGTAATCCAGATTGAGAAGGACCATATGGCGGGCGTATACGCCAAGAAGAACCTGGTCATCACGAAGGGGAACGGCGCCATACTCTGGGACATAAACGGCCTAGAATACATTGACTGCATGGGAAGCTATGGGGTGGCGATAGTTGGGCACTGCCACCCGAGAGTTGTCGAGGCCATAAAACACCAGTCAGAGACCTTGACCTCATGCCACGGGTCACTGTACAATGACTCCAGATCCAGACTGCTTGAGAGACTCTTCCAGATAACCCCGAGTGGCCTAGACAGTGCTTTCCTCTCGAACAGCGGCGCCGAAGCGGTCGAGTGCGCGATCAAGCTGGCTAGGAAGCAGACTGGGAAGAAGGAGTTGATAGCGATGATGGGCGGATACCACGGAAAGACTATGGGTGCTCTATCAGCCACATGGGAGAAGAGATACAGAGAACCCTTCCTGCCATTGGTCCCAGGCTTCAAACATGTGCCCTACGGCAACCTTGAGAAGCTCAGGGATGCAGTGACTGAGGAGACTGCGGGGATACTGGTTGAACCCATCCAAGGTGAGGGAGGCGTCAAGGTTCCGCCTGAAGGCTACCTCAAAGGGGTGAGGGAGCTATGTGACGAGAGAGGCGTCCTCATGATAGCCGACGAGGTCCAGACCGGCTTCGGACGGACAGGAAGGATCTTCGCCTGCGAGCACTCAGGAGTCGTACCTGACATAATGTGTCTTGCAAAGGCCGTCGGGGGAGGATTACCCATTGGAATCACAATCGCGAAGAAAGAGGTTATGTCCTCGCTTAAGATTGGGGAGCACTCAACCACCTTCGGAGGAAACCCCCTCACATGTGCTGCAGCCTCAGCAGCCATCGATGTACTCGTCACTGAGAGACTGGCGGAGAGAGCAGCCGAGCTCGGAGCCCACTTCATGAAGATGCTGGAGAAACTGAAGTCGGAATACAGTATCGTCCGTGAGGTGAGGGGGGTCGGCCTGATGATAGGGGTCGAGACCAGATTCGACGTGTTCAGTATCCTGCAGAGACTGTTGGGCTACAGGATTATTGCGTTAGATGCAGGGAGGAATATAATCCGTTTCCTGCCGCCGCTGGTAATATCGAGAGAGCAGCTTGATACCGTAGCCAATTCGCTGAACAAAGTCTTGGCAGAGGAGGAAGATGAGCGCTTACGAGGTTCAGCT
>JAGTQV010000073.1:1647-5485 GCA_018397035.1 Candidatus Bathyarchaeota archaeon
AGATGCTCCGATACTACAGCCCGAGCGGGTGCGAAGCCCCTCTAGCCGAGTACCTGCGGGGGGTACTCGACAGAAACGACTTCGATGTACATCTCGACGCAGCAGGGAATGTTATCGGGAGTCGTGGCAGAGGCGCAGCAACCCTGCTGCTATGCGGCCACATGGACACTGTCCCGGGTGAGCTTGACGTCCATCTAGATGGAGATCTACTATATGGTAGAGGAGCTGTAGATGCCAAGGCCTCACTGGCAAGCATGATAACGGCCGCATCCAGTATTCCAGAGCCCGAAGGCAGGATAGTCATAGCCTGTCTTGTCGACGAGGAAGGTGAAGGGAAAGGCGTAAAGCAACTGATCAGTGACCGCATCCAAGCCGACTACGCCATATTCGGGGAACCGAGCAGATCTTGGAACCTGACCATCGGCTACAAGGGGAGTCTACGCCTGATACTTGAATGTAGAACCTCAACAGGACACTCATCATCACCTTGGCTCTCTGAGAATGCTATAGAGAGAGCTTTCGAGTACTGGAAAATGATCAAGAGGTACCGCTTCGAGGAGGAACGCTCCGAGAGCCGATTCTATTCAGTCACTTCATGCCTGACCAAGATAAGCGGTGGAGGCACCTCAAGCATCATCCCTTCAATATGCCAAGCTGAGATCGACATCCGAACACCACCCCAGCTTCCGCCTGAAACAGTCTTCGAAAGACTCAGAGGCTTGATACAGGAGCACAGTAGAGTAGACCCGCAGACCATAGTTGCACTGAAGTGTATCGGAATGGTTCCTGCCTACGAATCCGAAGCGAGATCCCTGCTCGTCAAGGCCTTGACATACGCGATAAGAAAGGTCTGCGGGCAGACCCCGACCCTGCTACGTAAGACTGGCACCGGCGACATGAACGAACTCGGTTCAGTGATGAAGATACCTATGGTCTCGTATGGACCAGGCGACTCACACCTCGACCACACAGACAACGAACACGTCTCAATATCAGAGTATCTCTCAGCCATCAAAGTCTACGAGGAGGCAATACCCAGAATCTTCAGACTGCATGATTCAGAAAGATCAAGGTGAAGCCTATGGAGAGGAGAAAGATAGGCCATAACGTGGCGATACTTGACACCACCCTAAGAGAAGGAGAACAGACCCCCGGTGTCACCTTCACAATAGAGGAGAAGCTAGAAATAGTCAGGAGGCTAGACGAGATCGGTGTCAACATGATCGAGGCCGGAGATCCTAACGTCTCCAAGGACGTTAAAGATGCGGTCAGAAGGATCGCAAAGGAAGGTCTGAAGGCCGAAGTACTTGCCCACTGCAGAGCATTGATTCCAGACGTTGAGAACGCAGCCTCATGCGAGGTCGATAGGGTCGCGATATTCCTGGGAACCTCAAGGTCCCACCTCCAGTACAAGCTGAGAAAGGATGAAGACAAAGCCATAGAACTTGTATCGAAGGCTGTGGAGAGAGCGAAGAGCCAAGGATTGAAGGTCCGATTCACGGCTGAAGACGCCTCCAGGACGAGCTACGGTTTCCTCCTCCGGATCTGCAAAAAGGCAGAGGAGGCAGGCGCTGATAGAATAAGCATACCTGACACGGTAGGCGTAATGACTCCTGAGGCTGTCCGAACTCTGTTCAGCAACCTCCATCAAGAACTCAACGCAGAGCTTGATACGCACTGCCACAATGATCTCGGCATGGCGACAGCCAACACTTTGGCAGGGCTTGAGGGAGGAGCCACGATGGCTCATGTCACAATAAATGGACTCGGCGAGAGAAGCGGCATAGCACCACTGAGCGAGGTGGCTGTTGCTCTGAAGGTCATATACGGTATCGAAACCGTCAAGCTTGAGCAGATCCCGGCGCTCTCTCTGCTGTGTGAGAGGCTCAGCGGCATCGTCCCAGCCCCTAACACACCAATCATAGGGGAGAACGCATTCACACATAAGGCCGGGATACATGTCGCCGGCGTCCTAGCTAACCCAGCAACCTACGAGGCTTTCCCACCTGACCTGATAGGCCGACAGAGGGACATAGTCATCGACAAGTACACAGGAGTTCACGCAGTCAGATCTAGACTTGAGAGGATAGGCGTCATCCTGAGCGAATCTCAGATCTCCAGCATAGTTCAAGCAATAAAGGAGAGGCCTACCATGACAAGATTCAGAGACGCGGACCTCATAGAGCTGGCTGAACGGCTGACAGGCAAGAACCTCAAGGCCGAAGTGCCGACTAATGTCGAGGCTATATTGAGGGTCAAGTGTGAATCTAACGTCTACACGACGGCGATAGCACGAAGGCTGAAGGCACTTAAGAAGATCACCAGAGTGTACGAGGTAACGGGCAACTACGACATTGAGGTTGCGATCACAGCCGATTCAACAGCTGATCTGAACGAGACCTTAGAGAGGATCAGGGAGATAGAAGGTGTTGAAGCGACAGAGACCCAGCTGGTCCTAAAGAAATTCGAGGTCTAAACCCACTCTACTCGCCCCCAACTATACATGCCCTCCAGTAGTGAGCGAATTTAGAAGCAGCCACACCATCATGCGCTGTGAGGAGGAAGCACAGGGGGAATGGCAGTCCTGGTCTTGATGGTCACCGCGCATAGACCAGGCCTGTTTGAAGGTTTAGAGTAGAAGAACGAGGAAAGGGTCTGGAGACTGCAGAAGCCCACCGAGAGAGCCTTCTGAGCAAGTTATGTGGGAGGAGGCGCAGATTCGACGCCGCTTGGATGCAATCAGGTTCAGGGCGACTGCTGAGAGCCGTGGTGACACCCACTGGTGTGTGAGGTTAAGGACTTTGACGTCGACGAGATTATGCATGACAGGTGAGATCACAATGCGGAGAGCTGACCAGCAAGCTGAGATGCAAGCTCGGCTTGACGACCATCCCAATCTCGAGGACTCTTGATCCTTCCAGACGGAAGAGGCACGAACCGTCAAGGCCGGCAGAGATAACTAGGCACGTACAACAAAGCCTATGCGTGCGCAACAAATTTCTGAACGGCAACGGGAAAGACTTTAAAGTTGCTCTTAATCCTATAGACAGGCTAGGTTCGGCTAGGCTAGACCGTGCCCAGCCAGATGGCGCATAGAGGTAGTATAGCCTGGCCTAGTAAGCCTCAGTCAGGCCTGGAGTGTACGGCTGTCACCCGTACGACTTCCAACAGGAGGACGTGACGCGGGTTCAAATCCCGCCCTAAGGAGTGAGCCTCTGAGCTCCTCCTGGCGAGGGGCGCCAAGAGACCCGCGTCCCAAAACTTCTGAATAACAGGATAGCTTCGACTCCGATACGTCCTCGAGTCCACTGACTAATTGACTCTTAACATGCAACAAGTTTGTATTCAAGCTGGCCGCTATCTACATTGGATGAGATGGATGTATGAACCTTACTCGAGAATAGAGTATATCCAGACACAACCAGTCGACTGGAGTACCATACCTGAAAGATCAGAGCTTGAGCAGTACTATCTAGCCGCAAGCTTCCAGGATCCGGTCACCAAGGAGTCCTACTACTATCCAGTCTTCCAGATAGCGCCTGACCAGTATCTTGACCACAAGACCAAGTCAACAGAAGAGGTGATCAAGCTTTATGACTCTAACGGGTTCGAGACAAGACATATCGTGCCGGATCCGTTTGGCCAGCCAGGCCCCAGTGTTGCCTGTCCAATAGGGTTTCCTTTCAATCTCCCAAAGGACTACCCTGAACTACGCAGGTATAGTCGCTGGATCTGCCGGGTACACGCTGAGATCTGCCGGATAGAGGATGATATCCTCATCTCCATCCCGCATATCGAACCTGACCCAGTCTTCCATTCGATCGCCCACTTCTGGGAT
>JAGTQV010000073.1:5520-6168 GCA_018397035.1 Candidatus Bathyarchaeota archaeon
GGCACTAGAGATACTCAGGAGTTTCCTGCACCTCAAGTCCTGAAGCCAATCATTCAGACCCATCACACCTGATCAAGACTGAAGCACCGATCAACTTTTCTGTGAGCCAACTCATGAAACTGGAGGCGGGTATTCACCCCATCTAGGAAGCTATGGACGAGATAAGTATGGAAGAGAAGGAGAGAATAGTCGTCACGGTGATGGGTGAAGACCGAGTAGGGATAGTTGCTGGCATAACAGGCGTCCTGGCTGAGAATGAGGTGAACATAATTGATCTAACCTCAACGAAGATGCATGGTCTCTTCGTGATGGTAATCTTGGCTGAGTTCGAGCATGAGAAGCTCACAATAAGAGAGCTGCAGGAGAAACTGAAAAGGAAAGGTGAGGAGTTGGGGATACAGGTTACAGCTCAGGATGAGGCCGTCTTCCGTTACATGCACAGAATCTAGGTGAGACTGCTTGTTCACGCCTGAGGAAGTCGTTGAGACATATGAAATGATCTTCCTGCGCCACCTGAACGTCAGGGCTGTCACGTTAGGAATCAGTCTCCTCACCTGCATCGACATGGACTTTGAGGTGATGCTGAGAAAGATCCGAGAGAAGATAGTCGAGGCGGCTGGGAGGCTGGCCTCAGAGGCAGAGTCTCTA
>JAGTQV010000073.1:6176-7974 GCA_018397035.1 Candidatus Bathyarchaeota archaeon
ACACGGCATACCGATAGTGAACAAGAGGCTCTCAGTAACCCCGGCTGCACTGTTGCTCGAACCTATAGTCGACGGTCTAGGAGATGCTGAAGCAATGAGAAATGCAACGATGCTCGCCGAGACCCTTGACGATGCTGCTGAGAGCGTCGATATAGACTTCATCGGGGGATTCGGTGCACTAGTCCAGAAGGGATGGACGAAAGGAGATTCTATCGTGATCGAATCCATACCGGTCTCTCTCAGTCAGACAGAGAGAGTCTGCTCCTGCGTGAACATAGCCACGACCAGGGCTGGGATAAATGTCGATGCAGCCTGGAGGATGGGGCAAGTGATCAAGAAGACCTCTGAACTCACAGCTGATAGGAACGGCATCGGATGCGCGAAGCTCGTTACCTTCGCGAATGCACCTGAAGACAACCCATTCATGGCTGGGGCTTATCACGGCGTAGGAGAGGCCGAGACAACCATAAACGTAGGGATCAGCGGGCCTGGGGTCGTCAGAGCTGTCGTGGAGGAGGCTGAGGGACTCGACTTCAGAGAGCTTACAGAGATTATCAAGAGAGCCTCCTTCAAGGTTGCACGTGTAGGTGAACTGGTGGGGCGAGAGATGGCGAGCAGACTTGGAGCGAAGTTCGGATCAGTAGACCTATCCCTTGCACCGACACCTCAGGAGGGTGACAGCATAGCTGACATAATCGAGGCTATGGGAGTTGAGTACTGCGGCGCCCCTGGCTCAACAGCAGCCTTAGCCTTGTTGACAGACGCAGTCAAGAAAGGAGGCGCCATGGCAGCATCATCAGTAGGCGGCCTGAGTGGGGCCTTCATCCCTGTGAGTGAAGACTCAGGTATGAGAGACGCGGTATCAGCCAAGGCCTTGACGATTGAGAAGCTTGAGGCGATGACCTCTGTCTGCTCAGTAGGTCTAGACATGATCGCTATCCCAGGAGACACGCCACCAGAGACTATATCCGCAATAATCCTCGACGAGATGGCCATAGGCGTAGTCAACAACAAGCCAGTAGGCGTAAGGTTGATACCCGTCCCCGGCGGCAGAGTTGGCGACGCTGTGAAGTTCGGAGGACTCTTCGGGGAGACAAAGGTTATGCCTGTGAGCACCTTCAGCCCTGCCAGATTCGTTAGGCGTGGGGGACAGATACCGGCGCCGATACTTAGCCTAACAGGGTAACCACAAGGTCGAGCGAGCCTATGGAAGAGTTTGATCTCTTAGTCGTCGGCGCTGGGACAGCTGGATGCGTCTCAGCCGCAACCGCTTCCAAGAGAGGCCTGGAGACCTGCATCATAGACTGCAAGAGCGAAGTCGAGATTGGGGAGAAGGTCTGCGGTGACGCTATAGGTTCACACCATTTCAAGAGACTCGGAATACACCCACCTAGAGGTGAAGAATTAGACTCGATGATAGAAGGAGTGAGGGTCTACTCCCCTGACCTCTCAAGCGTCTTCACGATGGGTGGGGAGGGCGTCACCGGCTTCATAGTTAACAGGCACAGTTTCGGCCAGAGACTCCTGAAAGAGGCGCTTGACCTAGGCGTCGAACTATACGACTCCACGCTGGCGACTGAACCCATCATAGAGGCCGGCTTCGTCAAGGGTGCGGTGTGCCGGGGCAAGGATGGACACAGACGAATCCTCCGCGCCAAGATCACGATCGATGCGAGTGGAGTTGCTGCAGCAATAAGACGTAAGCTTCCAGGGGAGTTTGACATCGAGAGAGAAGTCGCGAAGAGAGATCTCATGGCCTGCTACAGGGAGGTTAGAGGCAATGTCGATGTGGATAAAG